>NZ_JAVRCE010000043.1:0-66608 GCF_034530915.1 Nostoc sp. DedQUE09 | reverse complement strand
GGCTTTCTGCATAGAGAAAGGGGATTATAACTAATTAGCCGGACATGATATCAAACAATAACCACATCGGTTTCTAGCAGCACTGCGGACACGACGTTCTATTTCTACAGAAATGTAAAAATGCGCCATTGTTATTAATTGAGGGCGGGTTTCAAACCGCGTTCAACAGCTACTTTTAAAGCTCTTGCTTTACTTAGTAAGCCACGTCGGTAGACCTGCATGAGTTCATCTAGTTGACGAACTTCTGCATCATTCAACTGTCCCTCTCGATGACGCGCTTGCAAGTCACTGAAAACCTCTTGCTGCTCAGTTTCCATCTGCATATCGCACATAGCCAAAATCTGATCATCCGGTAGAGACTCCAGAGGTAGTTCGGTAATGGCGCGGTCAATCCATTCTAGTAATACATCTTCAAGTCGCCGATGTGTAAAAGCAGCGATTTCCTTTGCTTTTTGTGCCAGTGTTTCAGGGAGTTGAAGGGTGACAATTTCAGCCATTTTCTACCTGCTTGCTTTTACTTATGATTGTATCTGCGATCGCTCTGCATCTTCTGGTTAAAAAAGAGCGTAGGCGTAGCCCGTCGTAGACATCGCTATTGCATAAACTACAACTCAAATTGGGAATACTGACTAAAGCGCAGGTATTTGCTGCGTATAAATGGCTTGCTATAAAACATCAGGCTGCTGATGCTTTACTAAATAGGAGAAGATTATGGACGCGCTTACATTAACTTTTGCACTTGCCCCTCACATTGCAAAAGGTTTAGCTAGTGGCATATTTGTACGCAATGGTGGTGTAATTCAGGATGCTGTAACGAAACAAGTTGTTGCTTGGTTAAGAGATTTAGCGCCAACGCCAACTAGTTCCCCTAACAATTTACTCAACCTTGTTTTCTCCGGTACAAATCTCGTTGCTTCTGGGGCAAATGCTGCTACCACAAGACAAGGATTATCTGATGTTAGTGGACGCTTGGGTGGAGTTGAACAAACAAGTTTAGGTAATATAGCTGTTTCAGGGGTAAATCTGATTGGAACAGTCGCTAATGCGGCTATTTCTGGGAAAGGCTTCGCCGATGTCAATGGACGTTTAGCCGGGATTGAAAATCAGTTAGGAGAAATTGGGCATAATCTACAATTAACTCAAGGATTTTTGCAAGTAACTACTGCTGCTAGCATACTTAATCTAGGTGTTTCAGTAATGGGTTTTGCTGTAATAGCACAGCGTCTTAATGAGCTAGAAAAACGCCTAAAACAAACGGAAGAATTATTGCACAAAGTCAACCGCAAAATCGACCTTAGTTTCTATGCTAATTTTCGTGCTGCTATTGAGTTGGCAGTTAATGCCTTCACGATGACTAAACCTGAAAATCGTAGAAGCAGCGCCTTGCAAGCTATTAATCGTTTCTTAGAAGCAGAACATATTTACACTGAATATACAGATATCGAAATTGAGCAAAAAAGCCAAATTGCTGATGAGTATTTGCTAACTTTATCTTTAGCCTACCTAGCTGAAGCACGTTGTTATTTAGAATTAGAGGAACATAATACAGCACTTCGCCGTTTCCAAGAAGGGGCTAGAGTTATCCGTTCTCGTATTCAAAAATATGTTGACCTTTTACTCACTTCTAACCCAGGAGCATATTTACAACCTCAGTTCAAAGGTCAGATCGATTTGCGAAGACTAACACGAATTTACCAATGGATTGACCCAACTTTAGATGAAAATGCTGTGTTTGATCTGCAACGAGAGAATTTGTTTAAAATGGCCCAAGACCCTAACAAATGGTTAGATTCACTGCCAGCAGCAATTTTAACTCGCGTTGAGGTTCAAGCAGGTTGGCTCGGGCCGAGCCAGGATGGTTTGAAGCAAGAAGCTTACAAACGTCTTCCCCAAGTATTTGAAGTAATGGAATCTATGATTGAAACCAACCTTCGTTTTGAATCTTACCAAACAGAATTGCAAGCAATTTCCCAATTAGGAATCAGCTTTCATGACTGGCTTAAATTAACTCCGTCTACAGAAATTAAACCAGACGGCGCAGAATTAATGTACATCATTCCATCCAAACCTTTAGAGTTACAGCCTTCCATTTGAACTAATTACAGGATTAAAGATAAATTAATCAAGATCAATAAAGTCTCTGGGAGTAATAATCTGGTTTTGATATTCGGCTAGGGTCTTGAGTGATAAAAGGTCTTGATCTCCTGTGATTAAAAATTCTGCATTGGCATCTTTAGCAAGTTCTAAAAATTTGTTTTCATCTGGATCTCTACAGGTGTTTATTTGAGATTTTATTTCTATAAATTGACTGTACTTTTTAAGTATACCCAAAAAATCTTGTCGATCTTCATCTGAGATATATTTATCGAACTTACGTTTGTAAATTCGTGTGTTTAATTCTTGATAAGTTTCATCGCTTTGAGCAATTTTGAATTCTTTATAGACTTTATCTATGGCTTTACGGGCTGTTCCATTAGGACTTAGAGCAGCACTAAGTAAAATATTTGTGTCAATGACAATTAGTTTATGATTCATCGGCGAGTAATTCTTTTAGAGTTTCTTCGGTTAATCCTTTGGCTTGAGCATTTCTGCCGATTCTGTCAAAAACACTAAGTAAATCTTCATCTTTATTATTTGAAGAGGTTTTCTTTATTTCTTGAATAAGTTGTTCTTGTTCTTGTGCGGGAAGTTGTAGGACAAGATTAAGAATTTGCTCGAAGGTTAGGGGGAGTTGATAGGTTTTTTGAGTCATGGTGAGTTCTGGAGTTAGTGAATAGAAACTTGTTAGCTTTTTTAATCAGGTTTGAGCCAGTTTTCTACTTTGAAATCACGATTCCTCTATACCTTGGCGAATTGCATTATCCATATCCTCAAGAGTTTTAGGTTTTCCTTGATATTTTAAACAACCTGCTACATAATCTAATTTAGTTCCTACAAAAGTTTTCTTAGGCTTTAAAAGAATTCCATTAGACATATCAATAATCATAAATTCTTGACCTACTTCCCATTGATGAGCTTCCCGCAAAGATTGGGGAATAATTACTTGTCCTTGGGGAGACAATTTGGTAATTTCCATTAAGTTAAGAAGTAAAAAACTAAGAGTAATATAAAAATTTTAGCATTTTTGATTATTCCAATTTATCCTCTTCCTCTGTGTTCTCTGCGCCTCTGCGGTTAGTAAAAAAAAGGACGAACCCCAAAGTTCGCCCATAACATAGTATTATGCTGTTGCTCAATCCAAACCCAAATCTAAATCTTTGCTTCTTCTCTCACCAACTTATCCCAACCCAAATCCTTCAAATTATTATTCCGACGCAACGGACGAGTCACCAACTCTAATATGTCACGCGCATTCGTAAAACCGTGAATTTGAGCAAAAGTGAACTCCACAGACCACTTTGTATTAATACCGCGTGCTTCCAATGGATTAGCGTGAGCCATACCAGTAATTACCAAATCTGGTTTCAACTCATAAATCCGTTGAAGTTGATTGTAATTATCCGGCTTCTCTACAATTCTTGGCAGAGGTGAATTCATTTCCTGGCAAGTTTTTTCCAACAGCGCCAACTCAGCAGCTTGATAGCGCTTATCCATGTAAGGAATACCGATTTCGTGAACAGTCATCCCACAACGGATTAAGAATCTTGCTTGGGAAATCTCCAGCAAGTTATCACCCATGAAGAATACAGACTTACCGCGAATCAGTTTCACGTAATCTTCCAAGCCTGCCCAAATTTGTGCTTCCCGTTCATCCAAACCCTTGGGAGTAATACCGAACACCGAGCAGATTTTCTCAATCCAAGCACGAGTACCATCGGGGCCAATCGGGAAGGGTGCGCCAATGAGTTTACATTTGCGGCGACGCATTAAGGTGGTAGCTGTGCGGCTGAGGAAGGGGTTGACACCAGCGACATAATACCCTTCTTCTAGTACTGGCAATTCAGTGAAGCGCTTCGCGGGTAGCCAGCCGGAAACTTTGATGCCTTGTTTCTTCAGTTCCAAGGTTAACTGAGTCACCACGGGGTCGGGAAGGGAGCCAAAGAGAACTAAAGGTGGATGATCTACGTACTCAGATTCATCTTGGGCGACATCTTCTTTCTTTTTACCGAAGTTTAGCAATTTTGCGATCGCATTGCGTTCACTTTTCTCTGTTTCCGCCACCGGAGCCTTATCAGGGCAACGGTTAGCCATTGCTGCTAACACAGTGTCTTCCCCTTGGGTAAAGGCGTAATCTAGACCATTTGCCCGTGCTACAACGATGGGAATCCCGATTTCAGATTCTAGCTTCGGTGCCAAACCTTCCAAATCTGTTTTGATAATTTCAGTAGTGCAAGTGCCAATCCAGACAATTACACTAGGATTGCGATCGCGTTTAATTTGCAAGCACAACCGCTTTAACTCTTCATAATCATTCAGCTGTGCCGAAATATCGCCCTCTTCCAACTCTGCCATTGCATAGCGGGGTTCAGCAAAAATCATCACCCCCATCGCGTTTTGCAGGAAGTAGCCACAAGTTTTTGTCCCAATCACCAAAAAGAAGCTATCTTCAATTTTTTGGTATAACCACGCCACGCAGCTAATTGGGCAAAAGGTATGGTAATTTCCAGTTTCACATTCAAAGCTTAAAGCTTCTGGTTGTTGAGCGATAGTCATTTTGGTTTTTTCTCCCCTTTATATTTAATGGCAGTTCAACCAATTTCAGATTTTAGACTTCGGCTTCCTTCGGCTTCTCTACGAGACGCTACGCGAACGCTCAGGACAAGTTGCTCAGTCGAACGATTGATAATTTTGGATTGAAAGCTGGGACAACAAAAGTATCCGCTGTCTAACGACAATTTCCCTAATTCCTCATCCAAAATCTCAAATCTAAAACTTAAAATTGCGAAGAACGGCAATAATTAAGCGTTGGGGAAGAGGCGGGCAATTTCTGATTCATCAAAAACGCCTGCTGGCAGTTCTTCCCCCAAAAAATCGTTATTTTCTTCAGCCTTTTGTAAAGCTGTTTCATCACCCCAGACATCTGATAACACGTCTTTAAACGCATTCTCATCTAGTGGACTATCTCCAAGCGCTTCGTCTTCTTCTTCATCCAGCTTTACTTCCGTTGCAGCTGTTGTATCGAAGGCAATTTCCCCAAACTCATCTGCTTCTAAGCTAGAGCTTTGAAGAGATTCATCTTTTGAGTTGTGTCCGTTGGTTAAGGAAATATCGCCAAAGCCATTTTCCGTTTCTTCCAACTCGCTGATTCCTAGACTTTCATCCTCAGAATCCACCATTGCAAACTCTTCAACTACCGCCACCGCCGCAAAGCCATTTGTATGAGCGTGTGTCAATGTTTCATCTTCAGGCTTTTCATCAATGACATCTGCCGCTTCTTCTACGTATTTCTCTACATCTGGATTGACGACGAAGCGATTACCGAGAGCTAAATCTGGGTCAAAATGCAAATCCAGCACCTCAATTAGGGTATCGGCATCAGGATTGAGTTTGGCAAAAGGCAGCATTAACTGCGCTAGTTTTGGTTCTAGGGCGTTAAGAACTCCCAGGATGAGGTAGGAAGGTGGTCGCTTCCCGCCATCAGGGGTGTACACCGATTCCACTTCCATGTGAAGGGTAATCCAGTCTCGATTATTCTGGAAAAATTGCAACCACTTTTGCTTTATTGAATCTGTAAAGCTGTGAAAGAATGCCATGTTATTGTCCCCCATCCTGAGAACTTGGTGATTTATACAATCATCAAGTCTAGTTCCTCTTCTGAATTAGGAACCTGGGGTTTACCCGGATTTAGATAAAAATCGGATAACAAAGAGAACAACTCACGATCTGGTGAGTCATTTGGCACAACACCTTCGGGACGTGCCAGAATTTGGTCAGCGATGTTGAGATAGTAGTCGCAAACGTAGTCTAAGGAAGGATCTTGCTCTGCCATTTCAAACAAAGTCTTCCCTTTCACACGGGAAACGCGGATATCTTCGATTAAAGGTAAAACTTCTAGAACTGGCATGGGCACTGCTTCTATATATTTTTCAATCAAGTCACGCTTGGATGTGCGATTGCCAATTAACCCAGCTAAACGCAGTGGGTGAGTTCTTGCTTTTTCGCGGACTGAAGCAGCGATCCGATTGGCAGCAAATAAAGCATCAAAGCCGTTGTCTGTAACGATCAGGCAGTAATCTGCATAGTTGAGTGGTGCTGCAAAACCACCACAAACTACGTCACCCAGAACGTCAAAAAGAATTACATCGTATTCATCAAAGGCGTTGAGTTCTTTAAGTAATTTTACGGTTTCGCCGACTACGTAGCCGCCACATCCAGCACCCGCAGGTGGTCCGCCAGCTTCTACGCAATCAACACCGCCGTAGCCTTTATAAATCACATCTTCCGGCCAGACATCTTCGTAGTGATAGTCTTTTTCTTGGAGGGTGTCGATAATTGTCGGAATCAAAAACCCAGTCAGGGTGAAGGTGCTGTCATGTTTGGGGTCGCAGCCAATTTGCAGCACCTTCTTGCCACGTTTAGCTAGGGCGACGGATATATTACAGCTAGTTGTGGATTTACCGATACCACCTTTTCCGTAGACTGCTAGTTTCACTGTTGTTTCCCTCTTATAGCTTCTTGTCAAACTTGTGGCTCAAACATTTGCCTTCACCTTTCCTGAGATGGCGATGCGTGAGGTCTGTTGATGTCATTATTGGGCAAATTACCTAGAAAAGAAAGTGGCTCCTAATCTGTAAAACGGTCTCAGACAATGAATTAAAGCTTAATCATGCTTATTTGGATTTTTATGAACCTTAAAGACTTTAAAAGCTCTCAAAAGAGCCATTAAAAAAATTTTATTAATTATTTTTATAAAAAGAGTTACAAAATACAAAAATTTGAAATATGCTTTTTTGAATGCTTTTCATAGAATTAGCTGATGTTTTTACAACGTATTTTCAAGGCATTGGGGCGCAGGTTCAAGGGGAAAGAGAGGTATATGCAGCCTGATGCTGGAAATACTAATGGAATTTGCGTTAGCGTAGCTCACCGTACCACTTCGTGGAAGCAAGCTACGCGTAGCGTCTCGTAGAGAAGGTATCGCAGATAAATTGCCAGTTTTCAGTCGATAGTCACAACCATTTAATTGCTGCTTGAGAGTGAGTTAGGGTGATTTTGTAAAAAATTATTAAATTCCCAAATTTAGGAGGCAAAGCTTCTTGACGGGCATTCCCAGTCAGAGACTGGGAACGAGCGAGGATACCACGCTAATTAGGAAACTTCAGTTTCAAGTCCGTGGATTTCTTGTAATGTTTGCCAGCCAGCTTGCCACTGGGAGTTGTCTTGTAATAATTTGGCATTTATCCAAAAACGGACTTTCGGATCACAAGCCGCAACCATTTCGGCGTAAACCCAGTTAGCCTGATTTTTACGATTGACTACTTGGAAATGTCGCCAGCCATCAACTTCTTGCTGTGCCGTCCACTTAGAACCAACTAGGTAAGGAAATTTCTGTTTTTTAGTCATTTGTCATTTGTCATTTGTCATTGTTATTCTTCCCCTGCCTCCCCTGCTCCCCCTGCTCCTCATCCTCCCACTCCCCAACTAAGATGTCACTAAATCACCATTACGGGTAAACTTCTGGCAATGCAACTCATTATCTTGCTGAACACATAGCGAAAACCATTTAATATGACTCCAGCAGGTGTTGATGTTGTTGGTAATTTTGCGCTTTTTCTTGGAAAGGCGTTGTCTTACGACTTCATTAGGGCAAAGAATTTCTAACGTGCCTGTACCATCTTCGTAATTGACGATGCGAAATAGACAATCTTGCAACATGGCACGGCTGCTGCTGTCGAAGAACCGTTTAAAGCGCTGTAGCTTTTCCCCCTCAGTCATTTTGCTGATGGGTTTTATTTTCAAGAAATCTTCATCCTCAAAATCAAAGTCATCATCTTCAAAGTCGTAGGGGTCAATCATTTTCATCATCCACTAGGCGACCTGGGATTATGGTAACTCTGTGTGGGGGGAGGAGGAGAATAGCGGGGATAAGTTAAAAGAATTTCGTCATCATAGAGAGTTTGTGAATTGATATTACGCTGGATCGCACAATGAGCCAAACATCGTTGTGAGTACTGCCAATGGGAAATGGGAACTAGGGGAGAATACGACTTTTACAAGACGTGAACACCGATCTAGGCGATCGCTCCCCTCTTCATACAATATCTATTAAGAATAGAAATTGTCTTTACTTGGTGTTCTGGTGGTAGCCTGCGACAAGCCCTCCGGGTGACGCTCCTAACGTCGCTAACGCTGCGCTAACAGCAGTCGCTCATGGGGGAAACCCCCAAGACCGCGCTGCTTCACCACTACACCTTTACGTGACTGAAAAAGCCTATGCAACCTACTAATCCTAACCAATTTACAGAAAAAGCCTGGGAAGCGATCGCCCATACCCCGGATATTGTTAAACAATATCAACAACAGCAAATTGAAAGCGAACACCTGATGAAAGCGCTGCTAGAACAAGATGGTCTAGCAATTGGGATTCTCACAAAGGCGGGTGTTAACCTCCAAAAACTGCGCGATCGCACTGAACAATTTTTTCAACGTCAGCCGAAAGTATCTGGTAATAGTACTTCAGTATACTTAGGACGTAGCTTAGATACACTTCTAGATCGGGCAGACGGATATCGCAAAGAGTTTCAAGACGAATATATTTCAATTGAACACTTATTGTTGGCTTACGCTAAAGATGACCGCTTTGGCAAAGCTTTATTCCAAGAGTTTGGTTTAGACGAAGGCAAACTCAAAAATATTATTAAACAAGTTCGTGGGAGTCAAAAAGTGACCGATCAAAATCCAGAAGGCAAATACGAAGCACTGGAAAAATACGGGCGTGACCTTACAGAAGCCGCGCGTAAAGGTCAACTCGATCCAGTAATTGGACGAGATGATGAGATTCGTCGCACTGTGCAAATTCTTTCTCGCCGCACCAAAAATAATCCTGTGCTAATTGGCGAACCAGGTGTTGGTAAAACTGCGATCGCTGAAGGATTAGCACAACGTATTATCGCAGGTGATGTACCTCAATCCCTCAAAGACCGCAAGCTAATCGCTTTAGATATGGGTGCTTTGATTGCAGGGGCAAAATTCCGGGGTGAATTTGAAGAACGCCTGAAAGCAGTATTAAAGGAAGTTACCGAATCTGGCGGCAATATTGTTTTATTTATTGATGAAATTCACACCGTTGTCGGCGCTGGTGCAACCCAAGGCGCGATGGATGCGGGTAACTTATTGAAACCAATGTTGGCGCGGGGCGAATTGCGCTGTATTGGGGCAACAACCCTGGATGAATACCGCAAATATATCGAAAAAGATGCTGCACTCGAAAGACGTTTCCAACAGGTTTATGTCGATCAGCCTAGTGTAGAAGATAGTATTTCGATTTTGCGCGGGTTGAGAGAACGTTATGAAAACCACCACGGGGTGAAGATTTCTGATAGTGCTTTAGTTGCCGCCGCCGTATTGTCGAGTCGATATATTAGCGATCGCTTCTTACCAGATAAGGCAATTGACTTGGTAGACGAAGCCGCCGCTAGGCTGAAAATGGAGATTACCTCCAAACCAGAAGAACTCGACGAAATTGATCGCAAGATTCTGCAATTAGAAATGGAGAAGCTTTCGCTACAAAAGGAAAGCGATGCTGCTTCTCGCGAACGTCTAGGAAGACTGGAAAAAGAAATTGCCGATCTCAAAGAAGAACAAAAAACCCTAAATACTCAATGGCAGTCTGAAAAAGATATCATTGACAAAATTCAGTCTGTTAAAAAAGAGATTGAACAAGTCAATTTAGAGATTCAGCAAGCAGAACGCGACTATGACCTTAACCGTGCTGCCGAGTTGAAATACGGCACTTTAACCAGTTTGCATCGTCAATTGGAAGCAATAGAAGCTGAATTGGCAAACACTCAAAGAAGTGGTAAATCACTATTACGCGAAGAAGTCACAGAAGGTGATATTGCCGAAATTATTTCTAAATGGACAGGAATTCCCATCAGTAAGTTGGTGGAATCTGAGAAAGAAAAACTGCTGCATTTAGAAGATGAACTGCACCGCCGCGTAGTTGGACAAGAAGAAGCAGTCACAGCTGTAGCCGATGCAATTCAGCGATCGCGCGCTGGATTAGCCGATCCTAATCGTCCGATCGCTAGCTTTATTTTCCTTGGCCCTACGGGTGTGGGTAAAACCGAATTGGCGAAAGCGCTGGCTCAGTATATGTTCGATAGCGAAGATGCATTGGTGCGAATCGATATGTCCGAGTACATGGAGAAACACGCCGTCTCTCGCTTAATCGGTGCGCCTCCAGGATACGTGGGTTACGAAGAAGGCGGACAACTTACAGAAGCGATTCGTCGCCGTCCTTACTCAGTGATTCTCTTCGACGAAATCGAGAAAGCACACCCCGATGTCTTCAATATCTTCTTGCAAATTCTTGATGATGGTCGCGTCACTGATGCTCAAGGTCATAAAGTGGACTTCAAGAACGCTATTATCATCATGACTAGCAACATCGGTTCGCAGTACATTCTTGATATCGCTGGAGATAACAGCCACTACGATGAAATGCGCCGTCGAGTCATGGAAGCAATGCGAAATAGCTTCCGTCCAGAGTTCCTGAACCGGATTGATGAAATCATCATCTTCCACGGTTTAGATAAGAAGGAATTGCGGCATATTGTGCTATTGCAAGTGGAAAGATTGCGCCAAAGATTGAGCGATCGCAAAATATCTCTCAAACTATCGGATGCTGCACTTGACTTTTTAGCAGAAGTAGGATATGACCCCGTATATGGGGCACGTCCACTGAAGCGGGCGATTCAGCGAGAGTTAGAAACTCAAATCGCTAAATCCATCTTGCGTGGCGAATTCAACGACGGCAACACCATCTTTGTTGATGTGCAAAATGAAAGGTTGTCGTTTAGCCGTTTACCAGTTGAAGTCTTTACCGGATAATTACACCTGATAAATCACACACAAAAACCCGTTTTCTAACAGAGAGCGGGTTTTTGAATTATTCAGAAGTAAAGTGAAAATCCTATCAGCAATGCCTGAATTTTTTATTGAGTCTTACACATAACTTGTCGCATTTTACGCATATTTGCAGGCAACTCTAAATTCATCGCTTGTTGAATAAAAATAGATGGAATCGGAATTAGAGGTGTTGCTTGCACAGTATAAGCAAGTATTGTGCCATTACCACAATCTTGTAGTTCTAAATTAGCGTTAAAGTCCTCAAAAGTCCCATTTACCATGCGAAATTGGATTTGCTGCCCCAGCACTTCTACAACATTGAGGTAAATTTCCACTTGAGCCGTAAAAAAGAAGAAAGCTTTTTGTGCTGCTTGATACAGACGTTTGACTTCACCTTTATGTACTACCTCACTCTTGGTGATATCGGGAAAATATTGCACCCAGCGGGGATAATCAGTTAATTGCTGCCAAACGTGCGATCGCACCATCGGTAAATACATCCAGGCTGTCACCGCGCCACCCGATAGCTTGTGCGATCGCGTTTCTAGGAGAATTTCACCCTGTACCAGCAACTTTTGCTTGTCTTGACTCCAAGCCATATCTGAACCTGCAATAATTGAATCTGATATATAAGACGCAGACATAATGATTAAGTTACTCCTCAACTCATCCACCTAAATAGAGTTGAAACTACAAGCCATAAAACTTGATTTAGATCCAACCCATTATTAAATTAGTTCCAGTTTAATACTTATATTTTCCGGAAAGGATGATTTTTTACTCATCATTTCAGTTACTTTACTGTAAAAACTGTGTTTCTTATCACAATTAACATAATTAATACTCCAGTGACTTTTGTCAAAGTAATACTTGTAGATGAAAAACTGCGTTGTTAACAGCTAGAATGGCACAAACACGATTTAACATCAAGTACTTTACCCTAACGTTTGGATAGTATCTCTCGGTTTTACGTGTTATTTCTGATGAAACTATAACTTCATCGTAACTTCATATTTTAATTATCAATATCAAGTGTAATGTCTGTTGAATTGAGAGGAAAATTAGGTGAATCAATCTTCTTTAAATCGTAGATTAATCCAGATTTTTGGTACACTTCTCGGCATTAGCGTTGCCGTCTGGGTACTGAGAGGTATTGGTATTCTCACTTTTATCCCAGGTGGAATTATTTGGCTACTGCTACTTGGGGCGATCGCGATCGGAATTATCAGTTATGCCCAAAGGACATGGTGGCGTTTTTAATGACAAATGACTTTGCGAAGCGGTTTGATTTTCATGCCCTAGTCTCGTTTAAGAATTGTAGCTTGCCTATTTTGACTTATTGCCAAAAGTATTTAATAGGGAAGCAATGCCAACAATTTACGAGGGGAAAGGAACATGGCAAAGTATAAATGTACTGTTTGTAGCTATATATATGACCCAGCAGAAGGCGATCCAGATAGCGACATAGCACCGGGAACAGCCTTTGAAGATATCCCAGAAGATTGGTCATGTCCAACTTGTGGTGCGACAAAAGCCGACTTTGAACCTGATGAAGAGTGAAAATAACAGCTAGCCTAGAAAGTAGGTGCTGTAAAAGAGACATTTTTGAAATTGTTACCGTTACAAATTGTAGTTATTGGGGGTGGGGCAGCAGGATTTTTTGGCGCGATCGCTTGTGCTAAAGCCAATCCTGATGCCCAAGTTACTTTACTCGAAGCCAGTCGCCAACCCCTAGCGAAAGTGCTAATTTCTGGTGGCGGACGCTGCAACGTTACTCACGCGTGCTTTGAACCGGAGGAGTTAGTACAAAATTACCCCAGAGGTGCAAAAGCTTTGCGGGGTGCTTTGACTCGGTTTGGGCCTCAAGATACAGTAGCTTGGTTTGCTGCTGGTGGAGTCTATCTAAAAACGGAAGCTGATGGCCGGATGTTTCCTGTCACCAATACTTCAGAAACCATTGTGGAATGTCTAATTAAATCGGTGGCGAAATCTGGGGTAAAACTTCGTATCGGTACCCATGTAACTTCCGTGAGAACCGCAGCAGATGGGGGTTTTGATATTCTTCTGAAGTCAGGAGAGACAATTAAATGCGATCGCCTACTTTTGGCGACCGGCAGCAGCCTTGCGGGTTATAAAATTGCTCGAGAGTTAGGTCATCAAATTGAACCGCCAGTACCCTCGTTATTTACCTTCAATATTCTCGATCAAAAGCTGCGAGAATTAGCTGGAGTTAGTGTTAATCCTGCCCAATTGCGGTTATCTGCGGGCGGAAAATCCCAATTACAACAAACTGGGCCATTACTAATTACCCACTGGGGTTTGAGTGGCCCGGCTGTTTTGAAGCTTTCTGCTTGGGGTGCGAGAGTTCTGCACGAAAGCCGCTATCAAGCCACATTATTGATAAATTGGCTGCCTAATTTGCACCAAGAACAAGTGCGAGAAAAAGTTTTAGCAGTTAAGGATGAATGGGGAAAAAAAGCGATCGCATTGCATCGTGGCGTTGATCTACCCCATCGTCTCTGGCAATATATCATTGCCCGTGCAGGTATTACTACAGAAGACCGTTGGGCAGAAATATCTAGTAAAACCTTAAATCAACTGGTGCAAGAACTTACTCAAGGACAATACTCAATCAACGGCAAAGGAGCCTTCAAAGAAGAATTTGTTACCTGTGGCGGCGTCAAGCTCAAAGAAGTCAACTTCAAGACAATGGAAAGTAGGTTAATTCCTGGTCTTTATTTTGCCGGAGAAATCTTAGATATTGATGGCGTTACCGGTGGGTTTAACTTCCAAAGTGCTTGGACAACCGGGTATTTAGCAGGCGTGGCAATGGGGACTAACGATTAGTACCACCACAGGGATTATGACAGCTTAAGAGAGTTCGTAGTAAGCACTTCAGTGCCTGGAAAATAAGGACTAAAGTGCTTACTACGAGCTTATCAAAAAGATAACTTGGAAATTTTATCTCAGTCCTCTCTTTATCCAAACTTGTTAGCTAGAGTGTCTCCGTGTTAACCCGAACCTATTTACCAGTTCTTTAGGAACAAGCGATCGCTACTTAACTATATTTACTTATCAAAATTCTTACTAATCCTCTAGCATTTCCCACCTTGCCACTCCATATTCATACCAGCCACTCTAGAGAAGGTAAATTTTTCTGGGTGTATTACTTTTTGCGCAAAAATAAATGAATACTGATAGAAATACTGCGTCTGAAATTACGTTGCGAGGAAGCCAGTATATCCTACATGGCTTTCCAGTGCTTGGTATTCCTGATGATGAGCGTGCTGTCAAATACTTCAGTCTCAATCCATTTCTACCAAATGCCCAAAATCGCTGTCCGGTAGAATGTGCCTATTGTGTCTGTCATCAAGACCGTGACTGGCATCATTATCCACAAAACTTTCAGGATGTCTCAGCTCCGGTCGACCTGCTCGATCTTTTGCTAGACTACATTTTTGCTACTCACGAGGGACAAAAGGGCTTTCCGATTTCACTGTGCGATTACTCTGATCCTTTTATTCCAGCCCATCGAGAACGCGTACTATCAATTTTGGATGCACTGATTGACCGCAAAGCTGCCAACATCGTCTACATCACCACCAAAGTTCATCCTGGTCAATCTTTTCTAGAGCGCCTCAAAACAACTCTAGAGCGACCTCATTCCCTTCGAGTCACTGTCTTTGTTAGTCTACCACCCTTGAAACCAGGCTATGAGCAAGCCTCAATTCCGAGTCGGGTACAGTTGCTGCAAGATTTAGTAAACCTTGGCATTCCCTGTTGTTGGTATCTGCGTCCACTAGTTGAGGAGTGGTTTGATGAAGCCTTAATGTGGCAGTTAGCACGTACATTATTACCTCATGTTTCCCGTCACGTTATTCTATCTGGGCTTGTGATGTCTGAAGAGATTGAAGCAAGTCTGTTAAAACAGGAATTAATCGTTCCAGAATGGAATCGTACACAACCAGGACGTAAGCAATACTTGTCATTAGAGTTCGAGTCAAAACTGCGCTCAATTCTCAGTACTGTAGCTAGCGAGCAAAATATTTCTCTCGGCCCGGTGATGGGACATCGGCTATGTGGTACTAACGGTAATCATGCCTATGGCTGCTTGATTTGCGCTAAACAAAATCGGTATTGCCAGCTTTTTCAACTTCATCACTATGGTGAAACGATCGCTGCCGAAGATAATCAACGCTTCAAGACGCTATTGAGACAAGATGCAGTGAAAGTAAGCTCACGAGAGCCATCAACAGAAGAATGTCAGTGAAGTAATCCAACCTGAAGCGAAACTAGAAACAGTCTGATTGCCTCACTGTCTACGCGTCTACAAAATTATTGTATTGGAGCATAAAGAGGGAAAATTATCTTGCAATTGTAGATCAATTTTGAACACACCCAACAATGAAATTCAGCGAAATCCTCCGTCAATTTGGTGACGCGGCCACCAATCATAGCCTGACTAGCAACCCAGACCAAGACCCAGAAATTACAGGGGTAGCAGCCATTGATGAAGCTACCAACGGTACGATCGGTTACGTAGAAAGTGCAAAATTTGGGTCTTTTGTCGGTAATACCAATGCTAGTGCCTTAATTTTGCCCCAGGACGAAAAATTACAAGCGCTTGCGCAAGAAAGGGGTATTGTCTGGCTAGCAACCTCAGATCCGCGATTATTGTTTGCCAAAGCGATCGCACTTTTTTATCAACCATATCGCCCTACCCCAGAAATTCATCCTACCGCTGTGATTCACTCCACCGCAAAAGTTGGTAGTAATGTTTACATTGGCCCCCATGCTGTGATTCAACAAGGGGTAGAAATTGGTGATGGTGCAATCATTCATCCCAATGTGGTGATTTATCCAGATGCCAAAATAGGCGATCGCACCACCTTACACGCCAACTGTACCATCCACGAACGTACCCGCATCGGTGCAGATTGCGTCATTCACAGTGGTGCTGTCATTGGTGCAGAAGGCTTTGGTTTTGTTCCCACCCGGACTGGTTGGTTCAAAATGGAACAATCAGGCTATACAGTCTTAGAAGATGGCGTGGAAGTTGGCTGTAACAGTGGCATTGACCGCCCAGCAGTCGGAGAAACACGAGTAGGTCGCAATACAGTAATAGATAACTTAGTACAAATAGGTCACGGTTGCCAAATCGGTTTTGGTTGTGCGATCGCAGGTCAGGTTGGCATGGCGGGAGGGGTGAAACTGGGGAATCGCGTTATTTTAGCTGGACAAACAGGAATAGCCAATCAAGTGAAAATCGGAGACGGGGCAATGACATCTGCTAAAACTGGAATTCACAGCGATGTTGCACCAGGAGAAGTTGTCTGTGGAACTCCAGCCCTTCCTTACAAACTATATCTCAAGGTATGTGCTGTTTATGGTCGCCTGCCAGATATGTATCAATCGCTAAAACAATTGCAACGTCAATTCAAAAATAGCAATGAATAAGCTGAAAGTTATCTAAATTACATAACCAAATTCAAATTAACTCTTCTGGGGCGTGAATCTTGCACGTCCCATTCTGTATTCTTGTTCAAGAAGCTTTTTTTATTCCTATTGGTAGATGACAAACAAAAGCTGCCTAATAATTTTATACCAACTTTAGAAATTGCGGGAACAAGTAAAGATTTAGTTAATGATTCTTTTTTCTCTGCGTATAAAAAAATATCAAGACTACAATCTTTATTAGGACAAAGTACGAACTTGTACTGAACTTTTTCATAAAAGAGGGTAACAAATTAGTTTAAAAACTGTGTATACAGTTCAGTAAACCAAAAACAAAGTTTTTGGAACGTATTTTAGTTAAAGTTTAAACTCAATTGTTGAAGATAATGCCAATTTTCAAGCCGAACTGAACCGAAATAAGCATTTGCAAATAACTTGTGAAGGATGGTTACAAAGGGTATGCACATTTTACTATGCAAACTGCCTGAGTAATTTTTCATTATTCGCATCGAATGTGTCAATAAAGTAACTGAAGTGAATTTACTTCGTTAATAAGCATTTGCAACCATACTTGCAAAAGGTATGCATTCTTTGCTATGCAAGCTTCGTGAATAATTGCCCATATATTCACGTCAAATTAAACAATCAAGCATCAACAAAAACCCACTTATCCCCTAAAATAATGACTGCAATTCTCTCTTTAGATACTGAAATATCCAGCCAATTACAGCAAGTTTTATTAGAAATCACAACTGCACAAGATTTGTCTCTACATCCCTTTGTTCAACGCTTTGCTAATGGAGAATTTTCACAAGATGCAATCCGCCAGTTTGCTATAAAAATGCTACCTGGCTCAAACAGATTCAATATGGCTTTTCTGAAAGTTGCGTCCAAAATGGATAGTTACCATGCTAGAACGATTATGCTAGAAAATGCATTTACAGAGCATGGAGAACTCAACTCAGACCTTGCTCATGTAGCATTATTTATGCGTTTTATGAAAGGTATTGATTGTCCTAAAATTGATATCAATGCCGATGATGGAGCGTTTCTCATTCCGGCATTACGCTTTAAGAAATTTGAAGTTTGTGATGATGAACCTATAGTACGCTCTTTAGGAAGATTTGCGGCAATTGAGCAAGTATTGCCTGGAATTTTCATCAAATATATCGAAGGACTTCGTAAGATATTTAAAGGTATTGATGATCATACCATTGAATATTTTCATCTCCACTGCCACTTAGATCCAGAACATACAGATGAATTGATTCAAGTAGCCCAAATTTATACCAAGTCTGAGAAAGATGTAGAACTCTTCCGTGAAGGAGTTGAAGATATGGTTAAATCAATTGGCGATATGTTTTCTTGGATGGATGAAAACCTCGAAAAAGAAGCATTGACTTTACAAAGCTAATACCAAAGCGGTTCTCAAAATTAGAGTTTAATTAAAGTTATCCAAAATTACCAGTCTTATATATTGTAAGTTGGTTAATTTTGGAAATTTTTTTATCAAAACAATTATTACTGTCCAAAGTCCAATCAATTAACCAGACAAGGGACTTAAGTCCCTTGTACTCCATAAACTAAAATCCTAATTTTTCCAACACTGGCTTTGTAGAAACAATGTGACGGTCTAAACCCAGTTCTTTTGGACTAACGCCAAGTGCCAAAGCAATCAACTGGGGTAAATGCAACACTGGTAAACCTAGCTTTTGTTCAATCACCTTTTCTACCTCTGGCTGGCGCGAATCTAAATTTAAGTGGCACAGAGGACAAGGTGTAACTATACAGTCAGCACCAGATGCTATAGCGTCCTGAATATGCATCCCCGCCATCTTAAAAGATTGGGTAGTGGCATAACTAGCAAGAGGCCAACCACAACATTGTGTCCGCCCTCGGTAATAAATTGGTGTTGCACCCACCGCCCGAAACATATTTTCCATCGCTTCCGGTTGGAAAGGGTCGTCATAAGGCATAGATTTTTGGGCGCGGAGGAGATAACAGCCATAAAAAGCCGCACATTTTAATCCAGTTAACTTTCGGGTAACACGTTTGGTAATTTCCTCTAAACCGTAATCTGTTACTAAGGCGTAAAGAAGATGTTTAACGTCAGTACTACCGCGATAAGGCGAACAGCCTTCTTTATCTAGCAAACCATTAACCTGTTCAATATAAACAGGGTTAGAAGTCTTACATTCTTTCAGGTGTTCGTTGACATGACCGATAACACCTTGACAAGTACTGCAATGGGTAAGTAAGGGCAGATTTAATTCTTCTGCTAGGGCAATATTTCTAGCGTTGACTGTATCTTCTAGCAGTTGCGAATCTTCTTTAAATGTGCCCGAACCACAGCAAGCAGCTTTTTTAAGTTCAACTAGTTCAATACCCAGTGCTTGGGTAAGCGCTTGAGTTGATTGGTAAAGTTCCCGACAGGCCCCTTGAGCAACACAACCAGGGAAGTAAGCGTATTTCAGTGTCTGAGGTAGCATAGAAGTATGTTTGGGTTAGAGCGATCGCTCTAAACAATAACTGTTTTATCATTACCTTGTTAGCACTATTCTGATGTTTGACGTTTAGCTACCCTTTAAGCATCTAGGTTAAAGGGTCGCAGCATCTACATATTCTTAATTGCTAGCAAGACTGTAAATACTGGTCGAGACATTGTAAAAAATTTTAGCAATAATTATAAAACTGAAGCATTTACACGGAACCAGCGATGGTGTAGCACGCTCCACTGCTCAAGTGTTCCTAGAAAACTTATCCCATTTATTTTAAAAATGGCAGAGGTTTTCTAGCAGAAAAACCCTTGGAAGTATGCGGGCGATCGCGCTTGACGATAAGATGTATATGCTCAAAACAATGTCTCCTCTAAAGAGCAGATCGTAGCAAGTGGTTAAGGACTTTTATTTATGAGCCAAACGGAACTTTTTGAAAAGGTCAAGAAAATCGTTATCGAACAACTGAGTGTTGATCCCCCAGATAAAGTCACACCACAAGCCAAGTTTATGGAAGACCTGGGAGCAGATTCCCTCGATACCGTTGAGTTGGTGATGGCTTTGGAAGAAGAATTTGATATCGAAATTCCCGACGAAGCTGCGGAGCAGATTACATCGGTTCAAGACGCAGTAGATTACATCAATAACAAAGTTACCGCCTCAGCTTAACTGAGGATTGGAATTGGGGATTGGGATTGGGGAGATTTTTCTCTAATGTCTAGCCACCCTTCGCGTGACGCTGCTAATGTCGCTAATGCTGACGTTAACGACAGTCACTTGAAGTCAGCAAATCCGATGCCAGTCGCTCGTAAAGGAAATCTTTAAGACCGCGCTGGCTCACCAGTACCTAGTTGCTAACCTCAAATTTTTTGCCTGCTGCTTTTTCGCCATTTTTAACTGAATCATGACAGATCATACACGTAAACGCGTTGTTGTAACTGGTGTTGGCGCGATTACACCTATAGGTAACACAGCAACAGAATATTGGAATGGATTATTGAGTGGACGCAATGGCATTGACTACATCACATTATTTGATGCGTCTCGCCATGATTGCCGGATTGCTGGTGAGGTGAAAAACTTCGATCCACATGATTACTTGGAGCGCAAAGAGGCCAAGCGCATGGATCGATTTTCCCAATTTGGGGTTGCGGCAGCAAAACAGGCCCTAGCTAACTCGGAGTTAGCGATCAATGACCTGAATGCAGAACAGGTAGGTGTGATGATCGGTTCTGGGGTTGGTGGCATTAAGGTATTAGAAGACCAGCAAACTATCTACCTCAACCGTGGTCCCGATCGCTGTAGTCCATTCATGATCCCGATGATGATCGCCAATATGGCCGCAGGATTAACGGCAATTCATACGGGTGCTAAAGGGCCAAACTCTTGTCCTGTAACTGCCTGTGCCGCTGGCTCTAACGCTGTAGGCGATGCTTTTCGCTTAATTCAAGGGGGATATGCCCAGGCAATGATTTGCGGGGGAACGGAATCAGCTGTCACACCATTGTCGATAGCTGGGTTCGCCGCCTGCAAAGCACTCTCTTTTAGCAATGATGACCCGGCTCATGCTTGCCGTCCCTTTGACCGCGATCGCAACGGATTTGTCTTGGGTGAAGGTGCGGGAATTTTAATTCTCGAAGAACTGCAACACGCCCTAAGTCGCGGCGCTCACATTTATGCCGAAATGATCGGCTATGGCATGACCTGTGATGCCTACCATATCACCTCTCCCGTACCTGGTGGACTCGGAGCCGCTAGAGCGATCGAACTAGCTCTCAAGGATGCTGGCATAACTCCCGAACAAATTAGCTATATTAATGCCCACGGCACTAGTACCCCAGCCAATGATTCAACTGAAACCTCAGCAATCAAAAAAGCCTTGGGAGAACATGCTTATAAGGTGGCAATTAGCTCCACCAAATCGATGACAGGTCATTTATTGGGCGGTTCTGGAGGTATTGAAGCAGTCGCAACAGTACTAGCGATCGCTAATGACCAAATTCCACCAACAATCAATCTGGAAAATCCCGATCCAGAGTGTGACTTAGATTACGTGCCTAACTCTAGCCGCGCTCAAAAAGTCGAGATAGCAATATCCAATTCTTTTGGGTTTGGCGGTCATAATGTCACACTGGCCTTTAAGAAATACGTTTAAAAGAGGCAGGAGGCAGGAGGCAGAAGACAGCAGTCAGGAGTCAGAATTCAATAGTTTAATCCAACTCTGCTCGTTTGCCCAATGCCCCATGCTCCATGCCCAAAGTATCAGAAATATCATTCCGATATAACTTAAGCGTTCAGCATGACCCAATTATCAGCTTGATTTATCACCAGAAACTCAGGAGATCCCGCTTGTCCATCGACAAGCGGGAGTGGGATGATGAGGATACTGTGGGGAATCTAAAATAACCCCAGCAAAAGAAGCTACGAAGAGTGCTAACCCGTCGTTAAAAACAAGAGATTATGACTGTTGCAACCCAATCCGCCAAAGAATTGTCCGTCGAAGAACTGGCTATTAACTCGATCCGCTTCTTGGCTATTGATGCCGTAGAAAAAGCAAAATCGGGACACCCAGGACTACCAATGGGTGCGGCTCCGATGGCTTTTGTCCTCTGGGATCGCTTTTTGAAGTTTAATCCCAAGAATCCTAAATGGTTTAATCGCGATCGCTTTGTCTTATCTGCCGGTCATGGCTCGATGTTGCAGTACGCCCTGCTTTACTTGACAGGCTACGACAGTGTAAGCATTGAAGATATCAAACAATTCCGTCAATGGGAGTCTAAAACCCCTGGACACCCGGAAAACTTCATGACCCCAGGTGTAGAAGTCACCACTGGCCCACTAGGTCAAGGAATTGCTAATGGAGTCGGTTTAGCGATCGCCGAAGCGCACCTTGCCGCTAAATTTAACAAACCTGATAGCAAGATTGTTGACCATTACACCTACGTAATTTTAGGTGACGGTTGCAACATGGAAGGAATTTCTGGTGAGGCTTGTTCTTTTGCAGGACACTTGGGATTAGGCAAACTCATCGCTCTGTACGACGACAACCACATTTCCATCGACGGTTCCACAGATGTGGCATTCACCGAAGATGTTTCCAAGCGCTTTGAAGCTTACGGTTGGCACGTTCAACACGTCGAGGACGGTAATACAGACCTAGAAGCGATCGCCAAAGCAATTGAAGCAGCCAAAGCTGTCACCGATAAGCCTTCCTTCATTAAAGTAACAACCATTATTGGTTATGGTTCCCCCAATAAAGCAAACACTGCTGGCGTTCACGGCGCTGCCCTTGGTGGAGACGAAATAGCCTTGACTCGGAAAAATTTGGGTTGGGAATACGAGCCTTTCGTAATACCCGAAGAAGCCCTCAACCACACACGCAAAGCAGTTGAGCGCGGCGCAGGTTACGAAAGCGACTGGAACAAAACCTTTGCCGACTACAAAGCTAAGTATGCTCAAGAAGCTGCTGAATTTGAACGTTACCTAAACGGTAAGCTACCCGACGGTTGGGATAAGGTACTACCCACTTACACCCCAGAAGACAAAGGACTACCTACCCGTAAACACTCAGAAACCTGCCTTAACAAACTAGCGGCGGTTTTACCTGAATTGATTGGTGGTTCAGCTGACTTAACCCACTCCAACCTGACCGAAATCAAGGGTAAGGGCGACTTCCAAAAAGGAGAATACCAAAACCCCAACATCCACTTTGGTGTGCGGGAACATGGTATGGGCGCAATCTGTAATGGTATAGCACTGCACAGTTCAGGATTAATTCCCTACGGTGCTACCTTCTTAATCTTCACAGACTATATGCGTGCTGCCATCCGTTTATCCGCCCTTTCCCAAGCTGGCGTGATTTGGGTGATGACTCACGATTCCATTGGACAAGGTGAAGATGGCCCCACGCACCAACCCATTGAAACTCTGGCTTCCTTGCGAGCTATTCCTAATTTAACCGTGTTTCGTCCCGCAGACGGGAACGAAACCTCTGGCGCTTATAAAATAGCGATCGAGAAAGCGAAGGAAAATGCTCCGTCTCTGTTGGCGTTCACCCGTCAAAACGTCCCCAACTTGGCAGGTACATCGATTGAGGGCGTAGCCAAGGGTGGATACACCGTAGTGGATAGCGAAGGCACACCTGATCTCATCCTGATTGCCACTGGTTCAGAACTGAGCCTCGCCGTCGGCGCAGCTGAAAAACTCAAGGCTGAAGGCAAGAAAGTCCGTGTTGTTTCGCTACCTTCATGGGAACTGTTTGAAGCACAGGATGCGGCTTATAAAGAGTCCATTCTGCCAAAAGCTGTCACCAAGCGTTTATCTGTAGAAGCTGGCGCTAGTTTCGGTTGGCACAAATATGTGGGTACTGAAGGCGATACTGTTAGTATTGATCGCTTTGGTGCTTCGGCTCCGGGCGGTGTTTGTTTAGAGAAGTTTGGTTTTAGCGTTGATAATGTGTTAGCTAAGGCTAAACAATTGTTGGGTTAATAGCAACAGAATATTCTCAAAATATTGTGGGGTGGGCTGAAAAGCCCGCCTTTTTTTTACGCGGAGGAGAATTGTTTATAATTTGGGTAATTAGTTAAATATTGGGAGAAAGTTATGCAAGAAATTTCTAGCTATTATCAGGAACTTATCAATCGGATATCGCCAATTGTAGACAACCTATTTAAAAGCAATAGCTTGTACTTGGTGAAATTAAAAAAATGGGAAATGATTGAAATGCTAGTAGACCTGTTTGGTAAATTTTCACAAGAAGAAATGCAAGCGATTAAAGATGATGATTTAACACGCAGAATTGATAGTATCCTAATTTTAGAAGCTGTTTCAGGTACTTTAAATGATTTGACGCCAGAGCAAGTAAAAATGTACGATGAAGCAGTAAAAAGAAAATAGACAAAGTGACTTATTTACTTAATACAAACATTGTCAGCTATATTCTCAAAAAGAAGGTCAATGTAAACAATAAGTTCCGAGAAGCACGCCGTCTCCAAAAAGACATATTTATTAGTTGCATCACTTATTATGAGGTCAAACGGGGACTTTTAGCTATTAATGCTACAAGACAATCAGCTGACTTTAGTTTGTTCTGCCATAGATATCAAATTTTGTTTTTAGATGATATTGCAATTCTTGAAAAAGCCTGCGAAATTCACGTAGATTTAAAACGCAGAGGTCAAACTATCCAAGAGCAAGATATATTCATAGCAGCAACTGCAATTACACGCGGTTTAATTATAGTTTCCAATGATTCTGATTTGCTGAGAGTTGAAGGACTAAGCTTGGAGAATTGGCTATTAACAGATTATTAGAAATCACAGCTTCATCTCTACTTAAATTTACATTTGTCCTTGTGATATGACACTTGTGTTTAGAAAGCGGGTTTTGCTGAAAAGCCCGCTTTCTAGTCTTAAAGAATTCCTACTAACTTGTCTAAAATAGCCCTAGCACGAGAATCCTTTACTCCTCCTGCTGTCCGATAAAAAACCTCCCATTCATCAGAAGTAATTTGTAAATAGGATTTGTATTTATCTGCTGATGCCCTCAGCTTTTGTTTGTAATCTGGATAGGAATAGATTTTAAGGTAGCGTCCGCGATTACCTGTGCGGCGAACCTTTATTTTCCACTCGCGATTATAGCTGTCACATAAAACTGTTTCTCCCAAATAATGTTTACCGCTATAGCGTGTGTTGTCGAATAATTTACTAGCATCTTGGACGATTTCTTTACCAAGCAGATATAAATCTAATATCATTACTTTTTCATCCAAAACTATTTCAAAACAGGGGTTTTAAATTTATTCTTTTAATTTGCATGATTATTCAATTTAAAACCAATTTGAAAACGAAGTTAATTATCCAAAAACTGACTTCTTTATCCCGTAAATAGCTAATCCAGCAACTGCACCAGTCCCAGCAAATCCTACTAAACCTACTCCATAAGCAGTTCCTCCGATTGCTAGACCTGCACCTCCAATACTGTGATACACAGTCACTCCTACCACTGCACCTACTGTTGCAAAGGTAGATGCTTCATTGATATTTTGAATGATATCCATTTTTTAAACTCTGAATAACTTGTTATTAGCTTATTTAATTTTTTGAGGAAATGCTACTAAATAAATACGTAATTCAAATAAAGATTCATTAAAGTATGGTTTGAGGTAAACTTGAGCCTTTAGACTCAACTCAAGCATAATGTTTTTAACAGATACCTATTAAGATTTGTATTTATACCGTTAAAAGTGAAGGTTACTATAAACGTAATATTATTTGCTAACTTTTTATAGTACAACTTAAATTTTTTGTGATATATTTTTGTAATCAACAATACCCGTGATGTAGATAATGTTGTAGTAAATAAATATTAAAACTTAGTATTATGTCTAGTCAAGAACAAAATTCTAACAAAGCATTGAAGCAAACGCAGGCTAGCCCAACAAAGAGGAAGAAAATACAACCTCCGCCAGACCTCAAAAAACCAAAGAAAACTGAATAAAAAGCATTAGAGTTACTTGCAGAGACTTAAATTAAATTAAGTCTCTGCAATTTTCATCAAAAATAAATCAGCTTACTTATTTTTCGCTTGAGTCTTTGCCTGTTCTAAAGCTATTTCTTTGATTGCCTGATATGAATTAACATTTGAAGTACCTTCAATAGCTTTAACTGCCAAATCCTGAACTTGTTTGAGAGCAGATTCAAGTTGTTTAGAAAGATTTTGAATCCGTGTCTCTTGATTAGTAATAGTTTGTTCTAGAGATTGCAGTCTTTGTTCATAGAAACGCTTTTGCCCTTCTACTTCCTTAGAATATAAATCTGATTTTATTTTAGCTTGGTAGTGGGCGATGCCTTTGCCTTCTTCTGTAGCTTTTTTGATGGCTGCTTCTTTATCTTTTGGAAAAGCCTCTACCTTGGCTTTTAACTCTTCAAATTGTTTCTCTCTCTCAGAAATTGCTTTCTCTCGTTCAGCCCACTGCTTTTCTGTTTCTTGTAGTAATTCTTCTAATTGCTTATATAGCGCTTTCTGCTCTTGTTCGTATTCGTCATTTTGCAATTGCCGCTGGAGTTCTAAATTATACTTGTACTCTGCTGCATCGCGTTGCCGAGTTTTATTCAAGTTTTCATTCCGCTCTTTTATCGCCCGTTGCTGTTCCTCTTGTTCTTTTCCCCAAGTATTTCTTTGCTCTAGTATTTCTTGGAATAACACTTCAGAACGTTGGCTATATTCTTCCTGATAAGCTTTAGTATTATCTTCATAGGCTTGGATGAGAGTATCCAAGATATCATCAGAAATTTCTAAATTATGCAGCTGTGTTAATTGTTGGATTTCTTCTTCTAAAGTTCGCCTAATTTCTTCTAATTTCGAGGCTTTTGTGGTTAGCTGTTCCGATAATTCATTAGCAGCACTGCCAAAACCTAATTGAATCTTTGCCAAGCTTTCAATTGTATTGTTCATCTTCTGTTGGACACTAGAAAGCTGATTCATAGCTGTTTTTTGTTCTAATTTAGGCTGTTCTTTAGTTCCAGACTGGTTTTCTTTGGCAACTTTCTCAAGTTCTGATTTCAGTGCTGCTTTTTCTTTTGCCAACTCCTCATACGCCTGAAGAATTTCTACTTTAGTATTCTTATCAGTCGGTTTTTTCCCCACCACAACAAACCTCCTCTTCAGGAATTCAAAATAATTAAGATGCTACGAACTCACAACTATTTAGGGTTAGAACTACCAAAAGCCCTCATAGCTAAGTCTTGTGCTTGTTTTAATGCAGTTTGCAATTGAGCAGAAATGCCTTCTATTTGCTCAGATTGTTTCTTAATTGTTTCTTCCAGAGATTGAATTTTTTGTTCATAACTCTGTTTGTTAGATTCCCATTCTCTTTCAAATAAATCAGCCTCAATTTTAGCTTTTTGGCTTGTTTCTTTAATTGCTTCTTCTCTAGCCTTCTTAACGGCTTCTTCCAGTTCGCTAGGAAATGTAGTTACCTTTTGTTCATAATCTGCAAAGAGTGGTTGGCGTTCAGCAAAGATTTTTTCTCGTTCTGCCCAATCTTTCTCTTTCTTTTGAGAGTTTTCTTGTATTTCCCTTTGTTGTTGCCGCTTTATCCCTTCGTAGCTGTCTGTATTGAGTTTACGATTAGTTTCTAACTTATACTGAAATTCTTCTTGTTCTTGCTGGCGAGATTTAGCTAATAAATCGTTATATGCTTGAAATTTTTCTTCATACTCTGCTTGCTCTTTTTGCCAGTCTTTCCGTCTGATTGTAATTTCTTTCTCTAGTGCTTCCTTTTTGCTAATAGTATCTTGTTCGAGAATTTTTAATTTTTCTTGGTGTTCTTGACTTAAAACGTCTAGAGTATCGGCTACAACTCTAATTTGTTGCAGTTCTTGTAGACGTTGAGTTTCAATTTCTATAGCTCGGTTCAATTCATCTAACTTGGAATTTTCCTGAGCTAGTTTTTCAGATAACCCATTGAGAATACTGCCAAATTCCAGTTGTAAATCAGCTAAACCTTTGACAATACTATCAACTGTATATGCAGAAGCTGTTTGCAGAATTTCTTGACTTTTTGCCTTTTCTGCTTCCTCTTGTTTGGTTGCTATTTTAGATTCAAGTTTTTTTCTTTGGATAATAATTTGTTGAAATGCTTGCATTAGTTGTTGTTTGCTGTCTTTGACTCCAACTGTAGTCATCTTCCAACTCCCTTCAATAGGCAAATGATTTATTGGGTAGCAAGCCATACCAATGACTACCCTATGCAGACATCAGAGTAGCTTTTTAATCAACATTTTTAACGCAGTGGAAATACTGAAATGATCCACATCTGACACTTAGTGGGTACGAATTTTCCACATATATGTCTTTCTGTTTTTTAGGTGTAGTTTTCCCTTTTGGGTTTATAGTATTTTTGTACTAAAGAAAATATACCTAACCTAATCTCCTCTGTCAAGATAATTCTTCATGCAATAATGTGTGAAGACAGAATCGAAATTCAAAGTCTTTAATTAAAAACTATTTAGAAGCTTGCTGGCACAGTGATTTATGATTTAGGAGACTGCTGTGGTGTATGTTACTTTATGTAAATAAAATCTAAAAGAATTAACCCTAGTAGAAGCGCAGTTGCAGTAAGGCGAGATAATAGACTTAATCATCCTAATTGATACAAGCACAGTCCTAGACTTTTGTGATATCAATGTATACCAGTGAATCGACCAAGTATTCTGCCAGAACGGACATTGGACAAACCAGCCGTATTCTAGTAGTAGAAGATGAAGAATTAATCCAGGAAATGCTAGCTGTAGCTCTGGAAGAAGAAGGTTATGGGGTGATAACTGCTCCCGATGGGCGGTCTGCTATAGAGTATCTCAAAAGTTTTGAAACCAATTCAGGGGAACTTCCCTTTGATCTGGTCATTCTTGATTTGATGCTACCGCAAATCAATGGGCTAGATATTTGCCGCTTGCTGCGTCATCAAGGCAACCCAGTACCTATTTTAATGCTCAGTGCTAAGGGTAGTGAAACTGACCGTGTTTTGGGGTTAGAGGTGGGTGCAGATGACTACCTGACCAAACCCTTTAGTATGCGCGAGTTAGTGGCTCGTTGTCGCGCTTTACTTCGCCGCCAACGCCTAAGTAATTTACCACCAATACCAGTATTAAAATTTAAGGATGTCTCCTTAAATCCCCAAGAATGTCGCGTGCTAGTTCGCGGTCAAGAAGTGAGTCTTTCTCCCAAAGAGTTCCGCTTGCTGGAACTGTTTATGAGTTACGCCCGCCGGGTATGGTCACGGGAACAATTACTCGATCAGGTTTGGGGGCCGGATTTTGTTGGCGATAGTAAAACCGTAGATGTTCACATTCGGTGGTTGCGCGAAAAATTAGAGCAAGACCCCAGTCATCCCGAATATATTGTGACTGTAAGAGGTTTTGGCTATAGGTTTGGATAATTAGTTGGGATAGTTGTTAGTTTTTAGTAGTCACCAAAAAACTAACAACTCAAATGCTTTTATTGGGATTTTTTCTGGGTTTAGCGGTAGGCATTGGGTTTTGGATTTGGCAGCAGGTTCAACTTAACCGCTACCTGGGGCGCTTGCTTCGACCGTTAACCTTGCATTCTGACAAGATGGGACTGCTGCTGATTCCTGGGTTGCGGCAAGAAATAGCAATGGTGAAGCAGCAGCGACAAGATTTGCAGCAGTCGTTGCAAACTTACCAAGACCTGTTAGACTTTGCCCCAGTGGGATATTTGCAGGTGGATGAGGAAAATCAACTGCTGTGGTGTAATCGACAGGCGCAGGAAATTTTGTATCTGCAAAGGTGGCAACCAGACCAGGTGCGCTTGTTATTGGAGTTGGTCAGGTCTTATGAACTCGACCATTTAATTGAGCAAACTCGCGATTTGCAAAAACCACAGACGGGAGAATGGATATTTCATCCATCTTGTGATGATGCAGCAGAGATGGCAACAATCAAATCTCTAGCTTTGCGGGCTTCTAGCTTGCCTTTACCCAATGGACAAGTGGGAGTATTTTTAGAAAATCGTCAACCCCTATTAGATATAAATCAAGTACGCGATCGCTCTTTTTCCGATCTAGCACACGAACTCAGAACGCCGCTAACTTCGATTCGCTTAGTTGTAGAGACTTTACAAAATCGCTTGGAGCCACCTTTAAATCGCTGGGTTAACCGCCTCATGCAAGAAGTTGATCGGCTAATTAACTTAGTGCAAAGCTGGTTAGAACTTACCCAAATGGAAGCAAACCCAAATATGCAATTGCAAGCCAAAGCTGTAGAATTGCGATCGCTCATTACATCTGTTTGGGAAACACTAGAACCCTTAGCACAGCGCCAACATCTGTCTTTCTCTTATTCTGGCCCCGAAAATCTCTGGATTAAGGCAGATAAAGCCCGGATTTACCAAGTTTTTCTCAACTTGCTAGACAACAGCATTAAGTACAGTCCTGCTGGTACAAGTATTCATGTTGAAGCGAAAATCTTATCAACAAAGAATAACGATCCTGCTTCCCCAATCTTGGAAATAAATCTTATTGATTCTGGAGCCGGCTTTTCTGAGGCAGATTTACCCCACGTTTTTGAGCGATTTTATCGAGGAGATAAAGCGCGAACTCATTCCTCCCAAGATAGTAACTCCATAGGAGCGATCGTTGGTAATGGATTAGGTTTAGCGATCGTTGAGCAAATTTTAATTGCCCACGGTGGTTCAATCAAAGCGATGAACCATCCAGAAACTGGTGGTGCGTGGATGCAACTCCAATTTCCCGAAGTTATGGCAAACTCCCTAAGCCAAGACTATAGTTAGTAATATCTTCACCTTTGAGACAACAAGTGTGAAAGCCGTCGATAATACTCCCAATCCTCAAAGACCACAACTCGCACGCGCCATTAGGCGCTTAGAACGGGATGTATTACGCATGGGTGCCTTGGTAGAACAATCATTTCGCCTCAGCCACCAAGCGTTATTTGCTCGTAACTTAACAGCAGCCGAGGAACTCCCCCGATTAGATAAAAAGATCGATCGCTTTTATCGTCAAATCGAATCAGACTGTACGGCGATTATGACGCTACAAGCGCCTACAGCTCCCGATTTGCGCTGCTTGAGTGCCTTTATGCAGCTGGTGCGAGATTTAGAACGCATTGGCGATTATGCTGAGGATTTAGCTGAAATTGCGATTAAAATTTTTCCTTACGCGCCTCATACATCAATGCCCGACATTGAAGCTATGTCCCTTCATGCGCAGTCGATGCTAGCAACTAGCTTAAAGGCTTTGGGAGATTTCGATGAAGCCAGTGGACGCCGTTTAAAACATCTGGATGATACTGTAGACGATGCCTACGATCGCGTTTATCAGACTTTAGCCCAACAACGAGATCTGCCTGGTGTAGTCGAGCCAATTATACTGCTGGCACTGGCAATTCGTTGTCTGGAACGTATGGCAGATCATGCTACAAATATCGGTCAAAGGGTAGCATATATTGTCACAGGTCAACGCTCCTAATTGATATGCTGCCCAGATCCCCGACTTCTACCCTCCAGGTATCTGCAAGAAGTCGGGGATCTAAATCCAGCGATTTAGTAAGCGCCATTCCATCCTAGTATTTTCATAATTATTTGCGCCTACATCTTTACTTAGTCTTTAAAAAATAGTAAATACTTAAAAATAAGTTAACTAAATATTTTACTAAAAGCTTACCTATTCTTAAACTTACACAATTAAAGTAGCGGATAAACAACTAAAAATTTTGGCTCTATCTCACAGATAGATACCTTCAGTAAAAGTTGTTACCATCAGAAAATTTTGAGTTAGTCTCTAGCTCTGATTGAGAAGAATAGACTTTCTGATATACAGGTAAATTTTGATACAAATTATTAAAGTTTCTTAATCATTATAAATAGCGAGATTCCCTGATAATTATGTAATTACGGTTAATGATGTATTCCACAAGTGCCACTTTAAACTCTTCTGCTGCGTCAAATAGCTGTACTTTCAACAGACAATTACCCCAGCAGATATTTACCCGTCGGGAAGTAATTCCACCTCAAAATGACGTACTTTGGCGTATTGAATACGGTGCAGTTCGTACCTTAACATGGAGTGAAGATGGAACATTTATCACTCTCGGTTATTGGGGACTAGGGGATTTGATCGGCTATCCTTTGTCTAAGGTGAAGCCCTACCAGATTGAATGTCTCACAGGCGTGGAAGTAAGCATTGTTCCACCTCATTTGTGGTATCAGGATATTAATGCTTTGTTGTCTCATATTCAACAAGCAGAGGATTTACTAAGCATTGTGCATCGAAAACCAATTTCGCTACGCTTATGGCAGTTTTTAGTATGGTTAAGTGAAAAATTTGGCCGTGACGTAGATAAGGGCAAGCTAATTGATTTAAATGTTACCCATCAAGATATTGCTGAAGTGTTAAATACTACGCGAGTAACAGTTACGCGACTCTTACAGCAGTTAGAGGAAGAAGGAACAGTTTTACGTCACAAACGCCGCATTATTTTGCGCCTACCAAATAAACTAATTAAAAACTATATATAGTTCAGCAGTATATTAACTTACTTGCTTGTAATAATCACAAAATTAATGTATAATCGTCGCTGTGATTGTGTGTGAAATCCACGAAAGAAAAGTGTTTAAAGCATTTTATCATAACTGGATTGTTGTAGGTGTGAGTGAAAGTAAAAACATGACAAAACGATTCTGGAATCTTTTTAAAGTTAGTCCGGTTGTATTAGCTGCTACATTTTTCGTTGCTAATAGTGCCTTAGCTGCTGAAGTCAACGAACAGGTAACAAATGTTGGCGAGTTATCTGAAACTCAAGAGTCTAACGAAATGAGTCAGGTAACATCAGTTTCTCAGTTTTCGGATGTGCAGCCGACAGATTGGGCGTTCCAAGCTTTACAATCTCTAGTTGAGCGCTACGGCTGTATTGCAGGTTATCCTAACAGTACTTATCGTGGGAACCGTGCTTTAACCCGTTATGAATTTGCCGCAGGTTTAAATGCCTGTTTAGATCGGGTTAACGAACTGATTGCTACAGCTACTGCCGATTTGGTCAGCAAACAAGATTTAGCTACTTTACAGCGTTTACAAGAAGAATATTCTGCTGAACTAGCAACTCTGCGCGGTCGCGTTGATGGATTAGAAGCCCGCACTTCTGAGTTGGAAGCTAATCAGTTCTCCACTACCACCAAGTTGGTTGGAGAAGCAATTTTCGCCGTGTCTGATGTTTTTGGTGACACTAGAGCAGCCCGTGGTGGCGCTCCTACTCAAGACTTGGATTATAATACCACTTTTAGCGATCGCGTTCGTTTAAACTTGTTGAGCAGTTTCACTGGTACAGACCAGTTGCAAATTCGTTTGAATGCTGGAAATATCGTCTCCAATCGGGGTAATGATGAATTAGGTACTGGTACTGGTACCAACATGACCCGCTTGGGTTTTGATGGAGATAACAACAACGCTATTGTAATCGATAAAATCAACTATGCTTTCAACTTGACTGACGCAGTACGTGTCAAAATTGATGCTACTGGTGGTGAATTATACGAGAATGTTAATACTTTCAATCCAGACTTTGCAAGCTCTGCTAGAGGTGCGCTCTCACGGTATGGACGTTTCAGCCCCATATATCGCCAAGGTCAAGGTGGCGCTGGTGTAACTGTTACCTTCAATCCTAAAGGCGCCATCAGCTTCAGCGGTGCTTATCTAGCTAGGACTGCTAACGACCCTACCCTTAATAATGGGTTGTTTGATGGTGATAACGCTATCTTTGGTCAGTTATCTTTCCAACCCACTAAAGCCTTTAATATTGGTCTAACTTACGCTCGCACTTATCAAACTAGTAATGTTAACAATACTGTTAACAACAACCTTTTCCAAGGTACAGGTAGTATTTTTGCCAACAATCCCTTTGGGAATAACACTGCTACGGAATCCAACAACTACGGTGTACAAGCTACCTTCCAATTTAGTCCTCAGTTGGCTATTAGTGGTTGGGGAGGTTACACAACTGCCGATGCTAGGACTGGTATTAATGCGGGTGCAGACGCAGATATTTGGTACTGGGCTGGAGCGCTCGCTTTGAAAGACTTTGGTGGCGAAGGCAACGTTTTAGGTGTGATCTTTGGTCAACCACCCAAAGTTACTGGTGGTAGCATCAAAACAGTCGCTGGCAATACTACCTTCGACGACAGTACTTCTTATCACTTAGAGGGTCTTTACAAGTACAAGGTTTCCGATAATATTCAGGTAACACCTGGTTTGTTGGTAATCTTCAATCCAGAGCACAACGATGCTAACGACACTGAATACGTAGGTACTTTACGTACTACCTTCACCTTCTAAAATTGGTGATGAAATATAAAACTGAGAATTAGATAAACAAAACCCCACCGAAAAGTGGGGTTTTGTTTAGAAAGAAAATTAGCTATGTAGGATTGTAATCTGGCTGATTGGATATATCTTTTGGGGGGCGATCGCTACTCCAAGCCCACCACACAGAATTACAGTGACAGTAATAAAACTCTTGCCATTTGCGACGACGGTCTTCCATAAGAACAGGCGATCGCCGATTTAGCCAAACTTTTTCAGCTTCTAGGCTACTTGAGTGGCAGTTAGGACAGCAAAAATCATAAGCGTGTATTGCCTTATTCGTCCATTCAGGTGGGAGGGGAGCAAAAGCGTCCATGTAGTTACAAATATAGTCTTAATGGCAAGCCAAAACTTTGAGGTTTGGAATTTGGCGGCAAACGAATACTATAGAATCCCACCATACTATACAAACTGCTTAATCAATATTTTTATGACTCGATCTGAATCTATTCAAGACTGCGAGAGCATCTCATCAATCAAAGATTAACATGAAAACTTTATTTTTTACACATCTAGTTACTATGCACATTATGGCTAATAATTAAATTTATGGAGCCAAATGTTGAAATTCGCCGTTTGTTAGATGTGATGCCTGCTTCTGGTCGGATGACGACAAAAATCGTCAGTAAGCCAGAGCAAGCAAAAGTAATTGACGCTTCCTTTCCCCAACCCTGGAACCAAGCGCGACCGATATATATTAATTTTGATTTGTGGCGTCGCCTGACAAAGCCGCAACGAGACTTGCTGCTGTTGCAGATGGTTAGCTGGTTAACGGGGGTAAAGTGGTTTAAACCCGACATCTATCAAGGCGTGGTGTTGGCTGGGCTGTTTGGCGGATTCTTGGAAGCAGCACAGTCAGATGTAGTGGGCGTTGCTGTAGCTGGAGGATTAAGTGCGATCGCTGCTTTTCGGATTTGGCGCACTAATAAATCTCAAGAGTCAGAGTTAAATGCTGATGCAGCCGCAATTAAAATAGCACAGCGGCGTGGTTATTCAGAAGTTGAAGCAGCACAGCACCTGTTATCAGCAATTGAAGCAGTAGCCAAAATTGAAGGACGTTCCGGTTTGAATTTTACTGAGTTGATTCGTTGCCAAAACTTACGAGCGATCGCAGGTTTATCACCAGTGGGTATACCAGAAAGTTATAAGTAAAAATAAGTAATAATCAAAATTCAGAATTCATCTGTCTGAATAGTTAAAGAATCATAAGAATATTTGACGATCATCGCATTTACAGCAATCTTGCCGATCCAAACAAATTGGATTCTGAACTAACAATGTTAAGCAATAAAATTAGCAAATATACTTCAAAATTATCTTTTAATTCTCCTTGGTTTATTATTCTTCTTTTTTCTTTTCTTGGTTTAATAGGTATTCTTAACCATTCAATGTGGCGAGATGAACTAAATCCCTGGCTGATTGTCAGAGATAGTGGCTCATTGGGGAATTTAATTGCAAATATTCGTTATGAAGGTCATCCTGTTCTATGGTATTTTTCTCTGGCAATTCTGAGAAAAATAGTCGATGATCCTATTATCATGCAAATTTTCCATTTGGCAATTACTGTTGTTTCAGTTTCACTTTTTTGCCTATATAGCCCTTTTAACTATCAACAAAAACTTCTATTTTCCTTTGGCTTCTTTCCTTTTTACGAATATCTTTTAATTTCTCGAAACTATGCATTTAGTATGTTATTTGTTTTTGCATTCTGTACAGTTTTTGCATCTAGAAAAATAACTTATACTTATTTGGCAATTCTATTGGGTTTACTAGCAAATAGTAGTGCTTATGGTTTATTAGTATCATTTTCTTTATTATTGACTTTGCTGGTTGAATTTTGTTTTGATAGTGAACATCGGCAGCAGTATTTTAGTCAAACCAAAAAATATGACTTATTTTTAAGTATTTTAATTATCACATTATGTTTTATTTTATCCATTTATATTATTACTCCTCCGACAGATAGTTATCTTCACGGTGGATTAAATAATGGTTGGCTAATAGAATTAGATATCCGTCATTTGTTGAGAAGCGTCGGCAGAGTATTTGGTAGTTATTTATTAATTATTCCTACACATAAAAGATGGTTAGATTTAATTGTTTGTGCGACAATTGCTTTATTTTTTGTAGTTTTAACTTTAATAAAATTATCTGAAAAACCAGTTATTTTATTTTTCTACATGATAGGCAATTGTATATTATTTTCCTTTACATACTTGAGATTTATAGGTATGCCACGGCATTTTGGACATTTCTATTTAGTTTTAATAGCAGCTTTATGGCTGGGAAGTTATTATCAAAAATCTATAGTTTTACTTAATAAAATTTCTATTCTTCCACGTTCAATTACATTTATTCATAAATGGCATTATCTGGCTTTGATGCTCATTCTTTATGTCCAGTTTGGGGGAGGAATTTATAGTTTTTCAAGAGATTTAGTTATACCATTTTCTGCTAGCCGCGAAACAGCCCAATATATTCACAAATCTAGATTAGATAATGAGTTTATTGTTGCCAGTCGAGATGCGAATATGGCTCCTTTATCGGGTTATCTCAATCGAAAGTTTTACTATCCAGAGATTGAAAAAATGGGAAGCTTTACTTTATTTAAAAAAGGTCGTCAAGAAGTGGAACAAACTGAGATATTAAGTCAGATTAATTCTCTACTTGAAAATCAAAATGGGCCAACGAAAGTTTTGCTTATTTTAAATAAAAAACTGAATGTCAACCGCAATAATTTGAAAATTGTTCCAATCAAAGATTTTCAGAGAGGCTGGGTGGATAATGAAAGATATTATCTTTATTGGGTAAATGAAGTATAAAAATAATGCGCTACAGAACTTTGTAGTTTAATATAGTATAGACTTTTTTGTACTAGAGGATCAGGAAATACATTTAAATGTGTCGCCAAAACACCTCAAAAATAACGCTTTTGCATCCTATTGACTAGCTTGCCACCACTGATAACTAGCTAGGATCGTGAGGCTAATCTACACTGGAATAAGAGAATGTGTGTTTAACTAACTTAGATATCAAAAACTGAGGAGTTTTGTCATACCTTCTCGGTGTTACTTATGAGGTGATTACCTCGTGTGGTAAAACTTAACTTAAATTCTGTCAGTTACTAACGGAGTTGATGGGAATGAGTACCTTAATTTTTATTGGCTTGATAGGAGTTTACGGAGGCGGCGTTTGGAAGTTTTGGAAGGGGTTTGAACGGACTAATTTTAATCCAAATTTGACCAATCGCATTGGTTTATCTTTGCTATGGCCAGCTTTGTTTATTACAAATCAGTCTTATCGTCGAAACTTTAGAAAGGCGTTGAAGGGCTAGGGATAACTATTAAACCTAACGTCATTCAATCCTGACGGTGGTATATATCTCAAATAAATTTAACCTAACCTCGCTTCCCTACCAGGGAAGCGAGGTTAGGTTTGCTCTTTTTACGAAGCAGAGGAATTAGGGGAGATAAGTTCGTAAATCGTTAGCAAATATTTCAACTGATGAATTTACGAATTATTTACCATTGGTTAATAGATGAATTGCTGCACCTACAGCGGCACCATCAACAGCATTGCCAAGAGTATCTCTTTTATCGCCAGTAACTACGCCTGTTACTGCGCTAGCTCCTGCACCAACTCCGACATCTTGAGCAGCGTTCCGGTGACGGCGATTGCGAGTATTTCTCAAACCATTTGCACCATTGACGGCTGCACCAGTGACACCACCCTTAACAGCATTCCCTAATACACTGCCATTTCCCCTAACAGCTCCGGTTACAACGTTGGTAACAGCCCCAATACCTGCATCTCTTAGTACTTGATCATCAGCAGCAGCGGGTTTGGCGGGAACTAAGGTTACACCAGCTAAACTTGCAGCCATGAGGCTGGGTAAAAGTGCGCGTTTTAGGATTTTATTCATTGTGTTACCTTCTCAAAACATCAAACAATTTTCTAAAAACCTAAGTTACTAGAGTCTGATAAAATCTGAGTTTTTTATCTGAACCACAGCAACTATTTATTGTTTGAGAACATATATATCATTGCATTTGCAAAGTCATAACTACATCTACTGAAAGCATGAATATAAATTCAGTCCACAGAAGGCCTTGCTGATTTTTTAAATCATACAAGGGATTACATCTTGACAAAATCAATTAAATATAAAATGTAGATTTTTCGCAATTAGCAAGAGATTTGTAATGAGGAATAATGTAATGTTTACCTTATCTATCTAAAGATAGTTGTTAAAATAATTATAATATCAATTCAATTAATGATTGCAATACATTCTTGGGTAAAGACGCGATCAATCGCGTCTCTACAAGATGGTCTATTTGTCGAACTTGCCACAAAAATTGTCAAGCAAAAGTAGAAAAACCGAGATTGGGTGGAATATCTTGAATTCGGCCAGGACCGATCGCTCGTAATGCTTCTTTGAGTAAAATATCCCCAGTATACAAAGCACGTCCGACAATTACGCCAGTCACGCCTTGAGGTTCTAACGCCAACAAACTCAACAAGTCGGTGACAGAACTTACCCCGCCAGAAGCAATTATCGGGATGGAAATTGCTGCTGCAAGTTCTCGCAAAGCTTCTAAATTTGGGCCTGTAAGTGTACCATCCCGGTGGATATCTGTGTAAATTATGGCGGCTGCGCCCAATTCTTGCATTTGTACAGCTAGTTGAGTTGCTAAAACTTCCGAGGTTTCTAACCAGCCGCGAGTTGCTACTTTGCCGTTACGGGCATCAATACCGATAATAATCTGTTCGGGAAATTCTTGGCAGAGTTCTTGCACTAACTCGGGTTGTTCTACGGCAATGGTTCCGAGAATTGCCCACTGTATGCCTAAATTAAATACTTGTTGTACACTGGTGCGATCGCGCAATCCTCCCCCAATTTCAATGGGTACTGACACTGCTTGAGCGATCGCTTCAATTGCCCCCAAATTTACTACTTTACCTGCTTTAGCACCATCTAAATCAACTATATGCAATCTGGTAGCACCTTGATCTACCCACTGTTTGGCAACATCACCAGGATTTTCGCTAAAAACTTGGGAGCGATCGTAGTCTCCCTGATACAGCCGCACACAGTGGCCTTCTAGTAAATCAATCGCTGGAATTACGTCCATTTAACTCTTCCTTATTGCAATCAAAACGCTATCTATCGCTGAATTTACTATTTTTCATTTTTCATTTGTAATTGCCTTACAGCTTGCCCAAAACCTAGCACAAGCAAGATGTTAGAAAGCGTTAAAAATAGTTCTGCACTACCGTGCAACCAATCCACATTGGCTAAAGACTCGCCATAATGCAATACAGCATAAATTCCTGCCGGGATGGTAATGGCAACAAAGACGAGAGTGCCGTAAAATCCATACAACGCTAAACGCGGCATTTGCGGACTGCGGCTGATAAACCACAAGAAACCCAAATAGGGAAACAGTGAAAGTGCAAATAGGGTTTCTTTAGAAATCATTGCTCTGATTTGATAGGTTTTGGTTCAACAGTGTTAACAGATTTGGTAGAACGCCAAATCAAAAACGCCGCCGCCCAAAGCGTAAAATTACCAACTAAAGTCATAGTAGCTTGAAGCGTTACCAGCCATTCCAAAGATTCGGCGTTGTCGAAATAATGCCAGGTACAAGCACACATAGCACTGACTAAAGCTGGTAACATCGCCAGGGATAATCCCCACCAGCTGCGGTTATTAGTCAGTTCGCCGTAAGTCCAGATTAACCAAATGGCAACAATCCACTCTATAACGCTAGAAACATGAATAATCCAGGTGGGAATCGAAAGGGTGTGCATAAGAAAGTTAGGAGTTGGGAGTTAGGGATTTGGAGTGGACAGTAGCACTGTCAAGGTGATATGTAGCTTGAATTTTATATTTGTTTAAACAAACCTTTATTATGCAACGCCAAAGATTCTTATTTGTAAGCGTCTTCTAAATTATCTAGTTTGTCAGAATTGCTCGTTGAGTTGGAGGATTTGCGCTCAAAACCACCTACCTCTGCCAAAGTATAGAGGGGTCTGGCTTTAACTTCTTCGTAGATCCGCCCTATATATTCGCCTAAGATGCCAACACTGACTAACTGCACAGATCCGAGGAAGAAAATTGCCATCAAAATAATCGTAAACCCAGTTAAAGGGGAATGGGGGACAAAAAGACGCCAATATAAGACTAATAAAGCCATGAAGATGGCGGCCGCTGCTGCTATTAAGCCTAAGTAGGTTGATAACCGCAGTGGCACTATTGAAAAAGACACTAAACCATTGATAGCAAGGGCTAAGGATTTGCTAAAAGTGTATTTAACTTCCCCAGCAAAGCGGGGGTTGCGCTCGAACCGAATTGCTGTTTGCTGAAAGCCAACCCAAGAACGCAAACCACGAATATAACGGTTACGTTCTGGCATAGAATTGAGAATATCTACAATCTGCCGATCCATTAGACAAAAATCACCAGTATCAGTAGGAATCTCTACATCTGCAAGCTTCTTAAGGATTCGATAAAAAAAATAGGCAGTAAAACGCTTAAACCATCCTTCTTTTTGGCGTTGAGTGCGTTGAGCGTAGACGACTTGATAGCCCTGTCGCCATTTTTCAACCATGTCGGGGATTAGTTCTGGTGGGTCTTGTAAGTCAGCATCAAGGATGACAATAACTTGACCCCGGACAAAATTAAGACCAGCAGTTACGGCAATTTGATGACCAAAGTTACGAGCAAAGCTCAGATAGCAAATGCGCGGGTCTTTTTGATGAAGTTCTCGTAGTAATTGTAGGGAGCGATCGCGGCTACCATCATTGATTAAAATTAATTCGACAAGCCCATCCATCCGATTCATTACTGCACTCAGTCTGCGGTATAGTTCTGGAATAATTTCTTCTTCGTTATAAATTGGAACAATGAATGAATACTTTGGTAACATCTAAAAGTATTGTTTAATTTTTTAACAGTTGATAGACTGCTTGTAATTATAAAGATTTGCTTCTCACCATACCTAATAAGACTTAAGTCAGATTGTTATAGTTTATTTATTCTTTAGGTTGAGTCATCTGAAGAGTCTGATTTTTTCAGCCTTTCTACAGCTTTTTTGGGAAAAGTTCGACGATGGCGATACCAAGTAGACCCGGCTACGAGCGTTCCAGTTAAGCCTAATGCAAGTATTAGCGGCAAAAAATCGCCTGTATTCACTGCCTTCAGACCAGAACTACCTAGTAGTACAAAAGGTAAGACACTAGGAACAGTACCAAGTGTTGTACCGAGAACATAATCTTTAAAACTGATTGAAGTCAGCCCCGCGACAAAGTTGACCAAGCCATAAGGCATGATTGGTACTAATCGAATGGCAAACATATAAAAAAGCCCTCCACGACGCACCTCAGCATCCATAGCTTGCCAGCGTCCTGCTAGTCGTTTTGCAACTGCTTTGCGTCCAATAGTTCGAGTAAAAACAAAGGCAATTATTGCCGCAATGACTGCTCCAACACTAGTCCAAACAGTACCCAGCCAAGGGCCAAAAATAGCACCTCCAGTCAAATTTAGTACCGTTGAGGGCAAAACTAACATGGTTGCCACAACGTACAAAGCAATATAAATAATAGGTGCCCAGATACCAGAAGATTTCAGCAAAGCTTGAATTTGTACTGGTTCAATGCCGCCAAGAAGATATATGGTTATACCAGTTGCAATTATGCAACTCAACGTGAGTAGCATAATACCAGTTTTCAAGTTCCACATTAGAACTCTACTCCTACTTTTTGTGTAACAAAACCCATCTTTTGAAAATTTAAATCCTTGTAGAGACGCGAAATTTCGAGTTTCTACAAGGATTTTTCACTAAATGTCTATTGTATTAGCTAGTTTTAAACAGAAGCGATCGCAACCTTTATCCAAGTATCGAAGTATCCAAGCACAGACCAAGAAACCGCAGAGTAGCAAGATTTGTGTCAATGAAACCGGAAGTGAACATTTCGGAGTCGAAAAAATGTAAGTAACTATAGCGCCTGCTATCCTGGTTAGGACAAGTCTGCTATGGATAACTGTGACAGTAGCTCTCTGACGATTTGGCAATGATAAATGTCCTAAGTTGTTTGACCACTGCTATAGAACTTGGGAATGAGTTTACCATCTATATGGGAGACAGAGATTCATTTAACAATAGCTATTAATCCAAAATCTAAAATCCAAAATGGTCAACATACGGGCATTATTGTCTGGGTATTATGGTAAAGGTAATGGTGGTGACGAAGCTTTATTGGCAACGCTTTTGCAAATGTTACCATCTCACGTAACGCCTGTGGTGCTTTCTGGTAATCCAGAAGAAACCCGCGATCACTACAATGTAGAAACCTACGATCGCATGGCTCCCTTAGCTGTACTACAAGCTTTACGTTCTTGTGATGCCTTGATTTGGGGTGGCGGGAGTCTCATTCAAGATGTTACCAGTACCATCAGCCCATTTTATTATGGGGGGCTGATGGCATTAGCGCAGAAAATGGGTTTGAAAACTGTTGCTTGGGCGCAGGGTATTGGCCCTTTAGTGCGTCCACAAACTCGTTGGTTAGCACGGCAAACCTTTAGTAATTGTACCAAAATCAGTGTCCGCGATCGCGCCAGTGCGGCTTTATTATCTGACTGGCAAATTCCTTGTATTATAGCTCCTGACCCAGTTTGGGCGTTGGAATCTCAACCAGTTCCAGGACTTTGGGATTTACCTGCGCCGAGAGTTGCGGTAACGTTGCGATCGCATCCCCAACTTACGGAAATACGTTTAGCAAACTTAACTCGTGCTTTGGTTGACTTTCAAAAAGCTACACAGGCTTTTATTTTATTACTGCCGTTTCAAAAAAGTGAAGATTTAAGTATTGCCGAAGCTATTCAACCACATCTTAAAGATGTTAGCAAGATTGTGTGTCTGGAAGAGCCGCAACTTTTAAAAGGTGTGTTTCGCGGCGTTGAAATGGCAATTGGGATGCGTTTGCACAGTTTAATTATGGCTGCTGCTGAAGGTTGTCGTTGCTTTGCTCTCAGTTATGACCCCAAAGTAAATCGTCTCATGGAAGACTTAGAAATGCCTGGGTGGGATTTAGCAAGTTTACCCGATGACCCCAATTTGATTGGTCTGACTTGGATAGAGCATTATGCCAATGGCGATCCTTTATCATCAGAGAAAATCCAATCTTTGGTGGATGGTGCTTTACTGCACTGCGAATTGTTGAGTGAAGCTTTGAGTTAGGTTTTTATTTAGATATAAACAAGATAATGATATGACACAGGTATCCCAACCAAAACGCACTCGCATTTTACCAGCATCAACCTTAGCACCTGAAGAAGTAAGCCATCGTCAGGAACAGCGTGATGCTCTTGCTGTGAGGTGTCGTGCTGTTTTCGAGCGCTTACGTCCAACTTTGATCGAAACGTATTATAACTGGCATATTGCTATCGACCCTGAAACAGAACAGTATCTTATCGATCCAACACTCTTGGGGATAATGCAAAAAATTCATGATGCTTATGGCAATACTAACGAAGTAAAACTTACTATATTCCGACTCAACGATACAGGAACCTGCGGCAGGTTATGATTTCAGGTTCGTTTGGCGATAATGGCGAACTATTATTTGAAATTCAGCTTGTTGCTGCTAATAATCACAAATTTTCTGTTGAAGCTTTACTGGATACTGGGTTTACAGATGGTTGGTTAGCTATCAATACTCAAGACTTGGAAGTATTGGAGTGGTCATTGATGACCGCACAAATTGAAATGCGGACAGCACGAGGGGAAGCACGATTCGATATCTATGAAGGCAAACTTATTATTGATGGAACTGAAGTTATAATTCCCGTCCATGTCGGAGATGACATTCCTGATACCATAATAGGTTCGTTGTGGCTGGACATTATGCAGTTGGTCGTTAATAAACCAAAAGGAATATTAACCCTTGAAATGGTAGATAGGAATTAATCTACTTACAAAATTCAGTCAAAACTTAGGAAAAGCAAATATACCAGGCGATTAGAAATCGCAGCTACACAAACGAACGCAAGTGCGTCTCGCAGAGAAGTCCGCATACGCAAACTTAAAGAATTTGAAACCCAGGATCGGTAGCTTTTGTCTGTATAGCCGCATTCGCGTCAGCGTGCCGGAGGCTCTATTCAATTCGCCAGGGCAGATGTTTTTACACTCATTGAGATGCTCCCATCTAAAACATCCTAACTATCCTGTAATGAGAATATAGGCTAGTAACTCGTTTTCTTGCTGACAATCCCTGACCACTGTACTTTTTTCTCTTTCTCCCGGCGGTAAGAAAAGAAATGCTCTGGAGTTTGGAAAGTACAATAAGGTGCGATCGCAATTTGTTCTGCACTAATCCCCATGTTTTCCAGTTGTAAGGTATTCACTCGCCGCACATCCAACCTTACTTTTCCTGGATCTGGATCTTCTCGCAAAGGTGAATTTGGTAGTTCATGTAGTGCAGTGACAATTTTTTCTTCGTCATTATGTGATATAATACTAGCCCCAATTTCGGCAGCCACTTCGGTTGAGACTTGGTAAACCTCACCAGCGATCGCAGGCCCCATAGCGATACGTAAATCATCGAGTTGGCTGCCTTGGGATTGTAAGCGAGCGATCGCCAAGGGAACAATTTTTTTAGCAGTCCCTCGCCAACCCGCGTGTAATGCTGCTACCCGTCCAGTTCGCACATCCCCAATTAGCACGGGTGTGCAGTCTGCGCTAGCGACCCAAACGGCTTGTAGAGGCTGCTCGCTCATTAAACCATCTGCCGATGCGAAATCCTCCTGTGCAGAGCTTAAGAAGCTTTCAACTTCTTGAGGGGTGAGAACAGTATTGCCATGAACCTGCTTTAAGCGATAGACTGATGCCTCTGGTTGCAATACTTCTGTGATAACTTGTGGCGATCGCGGCCAAAACTGCTGGGTAAAGAAGCCGTGATGCCAACGTTCCAGAATACTACAAGTTAGATAGGGCAGTCCTTCCCAATTGCGCCAGTGCCAAGTGTGCATCTTCAACCAAACCTAAACAGAAATCACTCATCAGCCAATCAATGCTAACTTGAACAACGGAATTTGGGTTAACTGCTGTGGGATTTAATTTGCAAAACTTGGAAGCAGCCTTGCAAGCAGGGCGTAAGCATACATATTTACCATTTTCCCTTCATTTTTTTGAAAGCGTCTCCTCAACCAACCAAACCCTCTGGAACTTACTCAACCAAGGGGCTATTTCAGGGACAGTAGTAATCGCAACTGTGCAATCTGCTGGGCGGGGACAATGGGGCCGCCAGTGGATTTCTCCGGCTGGGGGATTATATGTTTCCGTGGCGATTTCTTTCGACCACAAAATAGAGGCTACTGACAGCTATCAGCTAACTTTTGCTACTGCTTGGGGAATTGCGTCGCAATTGCGCCAATGCGGTATAGATGTTGGGATAAAATGGCCTAACGATTTAGTTTTAAATGGTCGCAAACTAGGCGGCATTTTGACAGAAACCAAAGTAAACAAAGGACAAATTACCCAAGCAGTAATCGGTGTTGGTATTAACTGGACGAACCCAGTCCCAGAAACTGGAATCAATCTGGAATCGTGGCAAGCTTCCCAAGATATTAGACCAATTTCTTGTCTGGAAATGCTCACCTCTAGAGTCTTGCTGGGAATAGAATCCGGTATAGAGTGCCTTTTTCAAGAAGGAGTAAGCATACTCTTGTCTCGCTATTTAGATTTGCTTACAAACATGGGTGATCGCGTGTATGTTAATAATCTTTCAGGTACAGTAGTTGGGGTAACTCCTCAAGGAAATTTACGAGTTTATTTAGAAACACATCATCCAAAGGGACTAATTACACCGGAAATTTATATTCAACCCGGTACAATCAGTTTGGGGTACCATAAATCTTCCGTTTAAATTTGAGGTTTGTTCAAAATTCCGCTCTTTGGGCAAAACAAACCACTAGCATCATCTCTTTAGGCTAATTACACACAACTGAGAGAACAAATGACGCAGCGCAATAATTCTGCCCATCATCGTTTGCATTACTTATGGCAGCAAGGTCTAACAAAAAAACGTTTTGCTTCAACATTACCAGCTCAAAGCCTCTGTTGGCTGAGTAGCGTTAGCCTCCTTAGCGGCGGCTTTGTGTTTGCCCAAACGGAAACACAAATAGACAATATCGTTCCCACTGTTGAAAGTTCTCAACCAACAGCAGTTACGAATCCAGTTAAAGCCTCGACTTTTAAGAAACAGGCTGTTGCACCGGAAACCCCTCAAGCGCAACCGGAATTTTCCCAACGGCGATCCAGACTCAGAAAAAGACTAGGCAGACCAGAGGTTGCTCAATCAAAAGAGCCAGTTAGGCAGTCTACACCCAAAATCGAAGCTGCTGAACCTGTAGTGATTATCAGACAGTCAAAGCCCAAAGTAGAAGCCTCCCAGGTTACTCCTGTAAGGGTGAGACAGGAAAAACCCAATACCCCTGCCCGCTATGCACCTGAAAAACTTCCAGTAGTTGCTCAACCATCAAATAACTTTAACAGCCCTATCAGTACAACGGCGGAAAAAACCAAGGATTATAATAACGCTTATATCGATCCTAATAGTTATGACAGTGGTGCAACAGGTACTTATCAAGCACCAAACTCTGTAATCGTTACAGAACGCTCCAGTGGTTGTCGAGCCATTTTGCCGTCAGGGCAAAGCGTATTAGGCGGCGTTTGCGCCAAAGTACCGCAGAGGAGTGTAGCTGATTCTAATGGTAAACCAGCACCTAATTGGCTCAGAAGAAGTCAAAACGCCCAATTAGCAGTAGTTTCACCAGCGCGGAAAATTGCAACTACTGGCAACACCAGTAGATGGGGTGCTGCTCAAAGTGGTTCTAGCAGTGTCACCAAGAGCGCATTTCGCTCGAATCGGTTTATCCCGACTCCCAGCGAGTTTAGCCCTACAAAAGTGAGTGCAACTCCCATTGCACCAAGTGGTGGGACTTTACCGCCACCAATGGCAGATGGTAACATTGCACCCCGCCCCAGCAACGTAACTTACGACTTCTCGCTGGCATCAGTATTGCCGCAAATCCCCTACATGGGGAGAATTGCATATAGTGGTACGGGAATGATGTATCCTCTGTCTATTCCTGCTTCCATCACTTCTGTATTTGGTTGGCGAGTTCATCCAATCACAGGTAATCAACGCTTTCATGCTGGTACAGACATAGGTGCGCCTACGGGTACGCCAGTTTTGGCAGCTGCTGCTGGTCAAGTAGAAACTGCAAGCTGGTTGGGCGGTTATGGTTTAACCGTTACCCTGAATCACAAATCGGCTCAACAAACCCTCTACGGTCACATGTCAGAAATCTTTGTTAAACCCGGTCAGTGGGTAGAACCTGGAACTGTCATCGGTCGAGTTGGCAGTACTGGTAACTCCACAGGCCCTCACCTGCACTTTGAAGTCCGTCACTTGTCACCAAACGGGTGGGTTGCTACTGACCCAGGTGTGCATTTACAAAGTGCCCTCAGTCAGTTAGTGCGAGGTTTGCAAACCGCTCAGGTAAGCCAAGAACCAGGCAGTTAGAAGAAAGTGAGGAGTGAAGAGTGAGGAGTTATGAATTTAAAACTCCTAACTCCTAACTCCTTTAGTTACAAATACCCGTGTTCTGCTAGGAATGCGGGTGTAATGCCATCTATACTATTGTCATCAGTGGCTCTAGTGTGGGGATTGCCAGAATAAAGGAATTTTTCCACGTATTTGCCGAGAATATCCCCTTCTAGATTCACCAAACTCCCAGCAACCAAATAGCGAAGATTTGTCTCGCTATATGTCAGGGGAATTACCGCTACTTTGAATTGGGAAAGTTCTGGTTCATAATCGGCGACTGTGAGACTGATGCCATTGACGGCAATGCTACCTTTGGGGACAATGTAGCGTGCGATCGCAACGGAAGCAATAAAGGTCATTTCCCAAGAACTAGCCGTTTGTTGTGCCACTAGCAATCGACCGATGCCATCTACATGACCCATCACAAAATGACCGCCAACTTTGCTGCCTACCTTGAGCGACGCTTCTAAATTGACATATCTCCTTTGGGTTTGCTCACCTCCCAAGGTTGTCCGGCGTAGAGTTTCTGGTGAAGCCGTGGCAATAAACCCGTCTTTTAAAACTTGTTCCACTGTCAGGCAAACACCATCTACAGCAACACTGTCACCATAAGCCAAATCTTGCATAATTACTTCACCCGACTGGTTTACACAAGTAATTTGCCAAGAATCGCCCCCCAAGGGTTCCATCGTTCCTAATGCCTGGATTAATCCTGTAAACACGGCTTTTTTGTCAAACTAACTCTATTTATTGCCTAATTTTGCCTGAAATCAATTGGTAATTGTCACAGAAATCTCGAACATCCAAGTATATTTTCTGACTTTTTTTCGCATAGGAATATTAACACATTAGCATCCTTCACAGGGCATACTTGGGTAAGAAGGTTATTGTCGAAGAAGACCAATTTGACTTACTCTGGTTTTCACCACAAGTTCGGAGTTTAATAGAAGCAATTATAGAGAACGAATGCTTATGTTTATTACTGTCACCAAACTGCCTAAAAATGGGTGCTATTTATTACACGGCATCCAAGACTCTCAAAGCATTGTAGAGGCTTAGGCAATGATTGAAATGAAAGTCGCTGGCATAGCATTAGATGCCATAACCCGCAGCCCAATCGTCCTTTTGAAAGATTCTTCAGATCGGCGGGCTTTGCCAATATACATTGGTCAGGAACAGGCTAGGGCAATTATGGGCGCACTGGAGAATCAGAAGCCTCCCAGACCCTTAACTCACGACCTGATTGTGAATCTTCTAGAGACTTGGAATATGACTCTAGAAAAGGTGATCATTCATTCCCTGCAAAAGGATACATTTTATGCAGCTTTAATCGTCCAGCAAGGCGAAGTCAAAAAAGAAATTGACGCGCGTCCTAGCGATGCGATCGCCATTGCCCTCCGTACAAATACTCCCATTTGGGTAATGGAAGAAGTTATTGCCGATGCTTCTATCCCTGTAGATCGCGATGCAGATGAAGCCGAACAGCAAGCCTTCCGTGAATTTATTTCTAATCTCCGTCCTGAAGATTTGATCAAGCGGTTTGGTAATGACGACAGCTAGGAGAGTTCTGAGTGCTGAGTGGGGAGTGCTGAGAAAGAATAGAGAATCTAGAGAATAAAATAAATTTCTTTATTCTTTCTTTTTCACTCTTGTACAGACAATATTAATCGTATTTATACTCAGCACTCAGCACTCATTACTCAGAACTGAATTTATGCAATACCGACGCTTTGGAAAAACGAATCTGCGCCTCTCGGTTTTTTCCTTGGGAACAATGCGCTACCTGGCTGATTTTGAAAATGCTCACCAGACCATCGAACAAGCCTTAGCGCTAGGAATTAATCATCTAGAAACCGCCAGAGGTTACGGCAAAAGCGAGGAGTATCTTGGTAGAGCGCTAAAAGCTGGGTTGTCAGTACCCCGAACGAAGCTTTATGTCACTACCAAAATCTCAGCCACAGCAGATGCTGACACCATGCGTCGGTGCATCGACGAATCCCTAGAACGATTACAGCTTGATTATTTAGATTGCTTGGGTGTTCATGGTTTGAACACTTGGCAACATTTAGAGTGGGTGCAAGCCAAAAATGGCTGTATGCAAGCCGTAGAAGAAGCTGTTACCGATGGTCGAGTACGACACGTTGGTTTTTCCACCCACGGGCCATTAGAGGTAATTCAGGCAGCAATCAACACAGATTTATTTGAATTTGTCAATCTGCATTATTACTATTTCTTCCAACGGCACGCACCAGCAATTCAACTAGCTGCCGAAAAGGATATGGGCATTTTCATTATTTCCCCTGCTGATAAGGGAGGACGCCTGTACACACCACCACAAACTCTAAAAGACCTGTGTTACCCGTATTCACCCTTAGAACTGAACTATCGCTTTTTACTTTCTGATACACGTATTAATACTTTGAGTATAGGCCCAGCTAACCCAGGTGAATTAAGAGAACCTTTGCAAATCGCTGACCATGATGGAGAGTTAACATCAGCAGAAATTTCCACTTTCTGGCAGTTAGAAAATCACCAAAAACTTGCTTTGGAAACTGATAATTGTAGCCAGTGTTATGCTTGTTTACCTTGTCCAGAAAATATCAATATTCCAGAGGTATTACGGTTACGTAATCTTGCCGTAGCATACGACATGAAAGACTATGGCCAATATCGTTACGGAATGTTTGAAAATGCCGGTCATTGGTTCCCTGGAATGAAAGGCAATCGGTGTACAGAATGTGGTGATTGTTTACCTCGGTGTCCAGAAAAGTTAGATATTCCAGCTTTATTGGCAGATACTCACCAAAAATTAAGTGGGAAGGCAGGTAGGAGATTGTGGGGTTGACAAATGCAGGGTCAAATTCGCTATCAGTCCCTCTTCTGGGCAACTACTTTGACCTGTGCAATTGCACCCTCTGGAGCTATATGTATAACGACGTATAACGGCTAAAGTGAGCGGCGTCGAGTAGACTAGAACGTAGCGCGAAGTCTCTGTACCGTCTGCTCCACTGCGTTGTTAGCTGGCTTGTCGCAACGGGCTAGTTCAAAAAACTCTCATATTCATCATGATCGCCGATCCAAATCCAATAATAATCGTCGCCCTTTTTCAAAGCTAATGCTCGATACCCACCACTGAGACGGGCAGACCAAAGGTTTTTACCAACTTTTTTGAAATGCAACGAGGGATGAAGTGAATTTTCCTGCCAAAGTTGATAAGCTTTCCGCGCTTGCTCTTGCATCTCAGGTGACAACTCGGCATACGCTTTTCAAAAATCAGCCGTCGCAAAGGACTTCATCGAGATCCCTTACGTTGTTTGCTGCAATGTCCTCCTCTGCTTGAGCAATGAGACGATCTAATTTTCCTGATGCTAAGTCCACTTCGATTTTCCGATCCCACATCTCATCAAGATATTCTTGAAGCCATTTTGCCAGATTGCGAACTTCATCCTCTGATAATTGCTTGATTGCTGATTCAACTTCTAGGCGAGTGTTCATCGGATACTCCACATACTAAAAGCAGACATATATGCCCACTAATTATAGCTTAGAGGTCAGCAGAGCTAAAAAAATAGACAGCAGCTATTTGAAAGCCTTTGTGTAAAAGTCATTACTCAATGTTTATTCAAAATCATCAGGCTCTTCAAAGCTCGACGGCTGAAGACGAACAATATTGCCATCCTCTATTGCTTCGATTTTATCGAGGATCTTTTTTGGGGATTCTTCAGAGAATGTGACTATATATTCATAGATCAAACCATCATCGCTCTCGTTTGTATCAATATCCCACTCTAATTCAAGCAGCTCGTCGTATGATATGCCAAGCTCAGACGCTAATTTCTGATTTGCCAACTTTTCTTGCATCTCTTCAAGCTGCCGATTACTCATTGTCCTGATCTCGGTATTAATTTTCAAGCTAACTATTTATTGTACGGAAAATTTCCGTATAATCTTTTTGTAAATCCTAATATATCAAGCATTGCCGACATCCGCACAGTGCAGGAATTACTCGGATAGAAAGATTTAAAAAGCACGATTATTTACACCCATGTACTTAATAGGGGTGGTAAAGCTGTTCGTAGTCCGCTTGATTAGAACTACTAGTATATATATATTTTGCATGAATTTTGAACACCTAAAATGGTACAAAGTTAACATCCTAGTGCATTAGCCTACGGCATAACACACCCTACAAAACTAGTTTTTAGGTTTTAACTTCGGGGTTTTCAGCGAACATTCTTAGAAAAATGTAAAATTAATAAAGATTTAATAGAGTCAGGAAGATCCGCATAAGCTGGGGTATCTCGCGGCAATAAAGATGAAGATTAAAAAAAAAGAAATATCCTGCGTCAATCACTGACGGTTTTTCGCTACAGTGGACGGGCTGTAAACTTAGTATGGACTACTAGCCGATCGCTTACTATTTTTCTGGCTAGTTTAACAATAGTTGCTGGTCTTTTACCGGCGGCGATATCCTACATCAGTAAGTTAATTGTGGATGCAGTGGTATTTGCATCTCAAGTTAACTCAGACAGCAATGGTTTTGTCAATATTTATCCCTCCCTATTTTATGTAGGACTAGAAGCGATCGCTGTAATTTTACTAGCAGGCAGTCAGCGAGGAATCATCATTTGTCAGTCGTTATTGCGGGCGCTAATGGGTCAGCGAGTGAATGTACTCATTTTGGAAAAGGCGCTAACACTCGATCTTAGGCAGTTTGAAGACTCAGAATTTTATGACAAATTGACCAATGCCCGACGAGAAGCATCGGTTCGTCCCCTTTCCCTAGTAAACCGCACCTTTGGGTTGGTGCAAAATGCCCTTTCCCTGATTACTTACGGTATTTTGCTAGTAAATTTCTCAGTTTGGGCAGTGGTAGTGCTGATTTTGGCAGCTATGCCTGTATTTATTGCCGAAACAAAATTTGCTGGAGAAGCCTTTCGCTTATTTAGTTGGCGTGCGGCAGAAACCCGACAACAGCACTACTTAGAAAATCTATTAGCAAGAGAAGATTTTGTCACAGAAGTCAAACTTTACCAGTTGGGAGAGATGCTGCTAGGACGTTATCGCAGCCTGTTCGATCAACTATATGGTGAAGACCGTGATTTAACTCTCCGGCGAGGATTGTGGGGATATCTCTTGAGTTTGGTCAGTACTGGTGCTTTTTACCTAGCTTATGCTTGGATTGTGCTGGAAACAGTGTTAGGTAAGATTTCCTTGGGAGATATGACAATGTATCTCACCGTTTTTCGCCAAGGACAATCTACTTTTTCCAATGCCCTCACTTCTATTGGAGGGATGTATGAGGACAACCTATATCTATCAAATCTCTACGATTTTCTGGAAGAAGAAGTACCAAAATCTTGGGGTAAGGCAACTATTGGTTTAAATCCCCAAGATGGTATCCGTTTTGAGAATGTCTCATTTACTTATCCGGGAAGTTCCAAGCCAGCATTGAGAAATATTTCGCTGCATCTCAAACCCAGAGAAAAACTGGCAATTGTGGGTGAAAACGGTTCCGGTAAGACTACTTTAATCAAACTACTTACCCGACTTTACACGCCAGACTCAGGGCGAATTTTCTTAGATGGCTTGGATTTGCAGGAATGGGATGTGGATGTGTTGCGGCGTCGCGTTGGTGTGATTTTTCAGAACTTTGTCCGCTACCAGTTCACTGTGGGGGAGAATATTGGCGTGGGCGATGTAGAACATCTTGAAAACAAAATACAGTGGAAAACTGCTGCTGAAAAAGGCATGGCCCAATCTTTTATTGAGCAATTACCCCAAAGCTTTCAGACTCAACTTGGTCGTTGGTTTAAAGGAGGACAAGAACTTTCTGGGGGACAGTGGCAAAAAATTGCTCTTTCTCGTGCTTTTATGCGATCGCAAGCAGATATCTTGGTCTTAGATGAACCAACATCAGCAATAGATGCCCAAGCTGAGTTTGAGATTTTCAATCATTTTCGCGCTATTACTCAAAATCAGATGGTACTTTTGATTTCCCATCGCTTCTCGACGGTACGAATGGCTGACAAAATTCTAGTTATAGAAAACGGCGAAGTTATAGAACAGGGAACTCACGAAGAATTGTTACAGCTAGGAGGACGTTATGCCAAATTGTTTCTCTTACAAGCCGCCGGTTATCAATAGGAAAAGAAGTTAAAAGACTATGTGAATTGAGATAGCGATGCCTACAGTCGGCTGCGCCTACGCTCACTTTGTAAAAAGCACATAACATCTTTATCTAACCACGTTAAACTGTTCAGTAAATATGGCTCATTAGACAATCCGTATCGTTAAACATTGCTACCCGATAAAATTATGCAAATAACAAAACAGCGATACTATACCCCAGAGGAATATTTAGAGCTAGAAGAATCTGCTGACTACAAAAGTGAATACATTGATGGGCAAATAATTCCTATGGCGGGTGGAACAGTAAATCATAATCAAATAGCACTCAACTTAAGTACTGAGTTAAATTTCGCTTTTAAAAAGCAGAACTACCGGGTTTTTATGGGTGATATCCGTCTATGGATACTCCAAAAGCGTACCTATACCTATCCAGATGTGATGATTCTGGCGGGTGAACCAGAGTTTTTTAACAACCGAAAGGATATAATTCTGAATCCACAGATTATTGTTGAGGTTTTATCAAAATCTACCAAAGGCTACGATCGCGAAGATAAATTTCAAGCTTACCGAACTATTTCCACTTTCCAAGAATACCTATTAATTGACCAAACTCAGATTCATGTAGATCAATTTTCCAAAACCGGGAAAAAGCAATGGACGCTTCGTGAATATGATGAAGAAGATGAAGCGATCGCACTTGTAACCGTACCTTTTGAGATTTCTCTACAAGATTTATACAATAAGGTGAAGTTTGAGCCTGTTGATCTGGAAGCTGAAAGGATTGATATTGAGGGATTGGGGTAAGTGCCATGCACTGTATCTTAAAAAGATTTAAGCCACTTTTAACGGTTTATGAGGAAAAGTAATTGGCTCTGGCAAAGCTTTTCCTTGCTCTTTATACCATTCAATCAGGGATTCAATTACCTCTTGTCCGTGTTTAGCGGCTTCTTCATAACTCTTACCATGAGTGTGGAATTGCTGCCAAGGGAATTCCGGTAAGTGTACTAAGTAGCAATTATCTTCATCTGACCATTGAATTACCATACTATAGCGATCGTTCATTATTCTTCCTCTATTTCTCTTAGTTGCTTCAAAACACGATCAACTTGTTTTTCTAAGTATCGAGGTGCATCGTCTCCATCTTTTCCAGCAATAGTAACTGGTTCATCAGGTATCAATAGGTGAGTCCAGAACGTATGACTACCTTTAGCAGAACGGTAGACAAACCCAGCCCTCAACAAAATAGTTTTTAACTCTCTGATTTTTTTGGGCATCTACCCTCAATTTAAATAACTATGTTATTATCTTTTTGGTACATAAGTACTATATAAATAACTCAAATTTTTACTAAATATTTTTGAGGTCAAACTTGTCTCTATCAGAAACCATTAAGCTTAAAATTTATGAAATTGTAGAGCAAAATCCAGATTGGTTTCCAATATGCTTTACTTTCTACAAAAATGCAAGTAATTACTTAATTGATGAAGGGCATCCCAGTCAAATCTCTTATAAAGACTTGTTTCTCCAAGAATATGTAAGCGGAGATGCCTTAACTTCTGGTTACATTATAGGTCAATTTCATGCTCTAATAGCGTCTCAAAAGGCAGCATTTATTGCTATTGCAGTACCCGATGTACCTTTGGCAAATTCACAGAGGGAACATAACAATTCTATTTTGCAAGGGATAGCTCAACCATTTAAAGCAGAATTTGATGGTACATCATGGGGTGAAGACGGAATCATTGAATGGGATGCTCAAGATACTTTTGCACCAACTCATCCAGAGCTTACTTTAAATAGGGATATTTGGAGGTTCCCTCTGGAAGTAGGTACGTGTTCACCAACAACTTTATGGGTTCGCTTTATGGATTGGGGTGGTTGGGCGAGATGGCCTTATCATTCTCAATATATCTATTTATTTGCAGCCCCAAAGCAGCTTATGAGAATGAAGGACTCTTTACTAAAATTTTAGTAAGTAGTAAAAATTGGGTTGAGTAAGTAGCATCTATTATTAATTTTTTACTTAAAAAAACTATATTTCTAAATACAAAGTTTAAATGTTTTGTTATTTTGCATAGCATCTTTGCCAGAAGAAGATCGTCATTTCTCAACAGATACTTCTAACAACTTGTAGAAATCCCCTTAGTACAGGTGTTATATCTTCTTCCCGCCACACTATAGCCGTTTCTACTAATGGTGTTTTCTCCTCCAGAGTACGATAAACTACACCAGTTCTCTGAAGATTTTGCAATGAAGATGGTGCGATCGCAATCCCCATTCCTGCTGAAACCAATCCGATAATCGTCTGCATCTGAATCGCTTCTTGAGTCACTTTTGGGCTGAAGTCTCCTTGCTGACAAAGACTTACGATTTGGTCGTAAAGTCCGGGCCCCAAATGGCGAGGGAACATGATAAAGTTTTCGTTTACTAGCGATCGCACTGAAATCTTTTCTTGTGCAGCTAAAGAATGAGTTTCCAACATAGCGACAATTAACGCTTCTTGCTGAATGCACTCTTGATTGAGTGTTTTGTCTTCTAAGGGCGGATGGGCAAAACCTACATGAATGTGCCGATTCTGTAGCGCTTGCTCCTGTTGAGTTGTGGTTAATTCTTGCAATACCAACTCTACTTCTGGAAACTGTTCTCTAAACCGCCGCAAAATCACAGGAAGCAAATCGTAAGTTACCAAACTGGTAAACCCAATTCGTAATTGTCCCTTTTCACCTCTTCCCGTTTTTTGGGTTAGCTCAATTGCTTTTTGGAGTTGAGCTAAAAGTTGATAAGACTCTTGCAAAAAAACTTCCCCTGCTTCTGTTAGTTGTACTTGTCGTTTGGTTTTACGGTGAAACAGTTCTACTCCCAATTGCTTCTCTAATTGGTGAATTTGCTGGCTTAAGGGCGGTTGAGCGATGTGCAGTCGCTCGGCGGCTCTACTGAAGTGCAGTTCTTCAGCGACAGCAATAAAGTAGCGCAGATGTCGCAGTTCCATCTTTTTGATATTTTATAAGTTTCAATTATCTATAAATATATAAACGCAGAGAGGCGCAAAGTAGCGTAGAGGTTTCAGAAAATTTATAACAAAAATTAGAGGTGCGATCGCTATTATTAATGCTGATTTACGCATAAAATTTCTTGATATTCATACTAAAAAAAGTATTGCTAGCTACAATAATTATGTGAAAATAATTTGTTAATTATAATATAAAAATGCATCATTTAATATGTTATATTATTCGCTTTTAAAAGTAGTAATTGAGGGGTTTACGGATATTTAAAAAACTCAGATACTATGTATAAATTATTTAAACTTAGCTTTATATTTCAATTTTTCTACAAATCCTGCCACTATGCTTGCTCTAGCAATACATTCATTTAAATTATAAAAAAATTAAACTTTATCCAAGTTAGTGCTATATATTTCACTGGCTAAGATTTGAAAAATAGTAATTATTGCTTCTTAAATAATGAGTAAGAGTCATTCAAAAAATATCATTTATAGCGCCGAACAATCTTCTATTTTTCTCATCTTCAATGCACCATGCGCCATAACCCATGCCCAATACCTTAATTGCATACTTCTATGGGATTAGAAGTATCCACACCAACCCAAACAAATACCCCTAGCAGGTTAAACTAGGTCTGGTAACAACTGCTCCACGTTCCTTATGAGGCTTTTATGGGAGCTAACCTCAAACAGATTGCCAACTATTTAGACAACCTTGGTTGGGACTACCGTTTTGATGATGAAGAAGACCGAATTATAACAGGTGTAGAGGCTGATAACCTAGAAGATTTTCTAATAGTTGTCCAACTGGATGAAGAAGGAAAATTTTTTCGGGTATTTGCCCCTCAAGTTCTGGGAGGAATCCAAGACCATCCTCACAAGGCAGCTATCCTCCAGACAATGCTTGCCATTTCCTGGGAAACCAAAATGTTGCAATGGGAGTATGACCCATCCGATGGTGAAATTCGTGCCATTATTGAGTTTCCTTTAGAAGACTCGATTCTTACAGAAAAACAATTTCACCGTTGTCTGAGTGGATTAATTCAGATTGTGGATGGCATAGCAATACCTCGCTTGACAGAAGTGATGGCAACAGGTCTCGATCCGGGGAATATAGAACTTGGGGAAAGACTGTTACTCAGTATTCAAGAAGAAGCCCCAGGATTGTTAGATTTACTAGAAAAAGCAATGGAAGCACGAAAAAAGCGAGGAAGTTTTCCTAGTGAGTGAGACGGATCATCACTTAAATAGCTATACTCCAAAGTGATACCCTCACTATATACTGAAATTTTCTGGGGCTGGATATTATGACATCCTATGCAACCTCCTCTGCCAAAGCGGAAATGAGCGAACTCCGGCGGTTGAAAACCTTACTACCACCAGAACTGCAAAGCTGGGTTACGGTAGAAGGCACAACTGAGGTCAATCCACCCCTGGTTCGCTGCGAAGAAATTGGGAAAGACCAGGTAGAAATTCAAATTGATTTAGTGAAATGGGATGCCCTCGCAATGGATCAGCGTAATCTGCTGTTCTGGCATGAGGTTGCTCGCGTTCAAAATGACACAATTCCTAAAGATGGTTGGGAAATGGCAGCTCTAGCCATCGGTTTAGGTGGTGCTGTCGGGGAATTGTGGGTACAAGATGGATTGCTGCTGGTGTTAGCTTTGTCGCTTTGTGGCGTGTCAGGCTGGCGACTCTACCAAAAGAATAATGGGGAAAAGCAACTAAGAGAATTGCTCAATGCTGATGAGAAAGCGATCGCTTTAGCAACTCGTTTTGGTTATAGCCTTCCCAATGCCTACAAGAGTCTTGGTAGCGCCTTGAAAACCCTGATTGATAATACTCCTAGTAAGCGCCAACGAGCGAGATACGAAGCAAGACTCTCTGCCCTCAAACGCAGTGCTAATAAGGCAAAAGCTAAATCCAAAGCTCCAGATGAGGGCGCACTATAACAACCAGAAATTAGGTTGGGTGGGTATTGCCTACCCCCGAAATACCTAAATCAATTTGAGTTTGACGAACCTCTCCCTGCCTTGAACTTTAGTTCAAGTTTCTCTCCGAGTCAGGGAGGCAAGATTTTACGTAATAAAACCTCTTAGGGTCTCAATACTTCTCGGGTTTTGGGAAAAGGGGAAAGAGAAAAGGGAAAGAAAAAACCTTTAACTCTTACCCTTTACCCTTTACCCCAAACCCGATTCCGAGTTAAAAATGCACAAAGCGAGAAGTATTGCTTAGGGTCTTTTGATTCGGCTCATGAGACTGCCTACTAAGGGGGCCGCTGCCTGCCTAATTAGCGGCAACAGCCCAATTACCATTTCATAAAATCTTACTTTTTTCTTGACTACATCTTTATCAAACTAAAATTTTACAACTGGTTCAGCATTTTATGCGTTTGGGGGATCACGCGCACGTGCCTGACAAACCCCTTCATCAAAGCTTGCCACGTCAAAACTTGATCACTGGAAGGCGCAAGTACAGGTATTGGAGAAAATTGTTCTGATACTGCCAAAGGCGTAACAGGTTGTAAAAATACTGGGATATCTGGACTAACCTTTGCCACCAACGAAGCTGAACGTTCCAACTCGGCGGGATCTGTGTTTTGAGACACAATTATCTTGACAAAAACATTTAAATATGAGTCATGACATAACTGGAGAAATTTACTATGTTCTTGCCAATGACTTTCGCCGCTAACACTGGGCAATTTGAAATCCATACCTACAGAGTCTAAGTATGGGATAATCATTGCTAGTTGTTCTGGGCGATGTCCGCCAGTTTCTAAGTATATAGGTAGACCAGTTATGGCTCGCACTTGTGGTAGAAACTGCGTTAGAAATGAGGCATGAAGAAGTGGTTCGCCGCCAGTTAAGCTAATGCTATCGTGTAGAGAAGGCAGATTTTGCTGTTCCACCCATTCGATTAATGTGGGTAATGGAACGGGGTTAGAGTAGATTTTAAAGTCGCGCAATCCAGGCGATCGCTCTATCCGACAAGTTGTAGGTGCACTCCAAGTGTGGGCGCTATCACAAAAGTGACAGCGCAAATCACACAAAGCAAAACGAATAAATATCTGACGTGTCCCTACATTCAGTCCTTCCCCTTGAATGGCAGAAAAGACCTCAATCAGGCGTGCGGTAGGTGTAACCGTATTTTTAGCAATCATTTGATGAGAGCAACGCGATCGCGCTGCGTCGGCACAACAGCAAGGATGTTTTTTGGCTTCTTGTTCTATTGTGAATCGTCGCTAGCGATCTCCAATCTCAGCCCTGGAAAATAGCAGTTAGTCCTGATTACAACTAATTCCGATATTAGGTTCAGTAATTTTGTAGGACAAAGTAATGTTTGGCAGATTACATTATACATGGCAACGAAAGTGCAGAGCTTCATGACTAGCCAACCGACAGAGGTCGATTTTCCCATTAATTCCCTAAACGACATGGCTATAGTGCAGGTGCCGACGCGGTTGAGCGTGCTAGAGGCTTTAGGCTTTAAGCAAACCTGCCAAGGCTTAATTGGGCCCAATTCACATCCCAAGCAAATTATCATTGACTTTCATCAAACTACTTTTATCGATAGTAGTGGTTTAGGTGCCCTAGTCAGTAATTTTAAATACGCTCAGACCAAAGGTATTACATTAACACTGCGGAATGTAACACCTCAAGTGATGGCAGTCCTAAAACTCACAGGGTTGGATCAAGTTTTTCCTCTGGAGCTTGTGGGGGATGGGTCGTTAATAGAACAAGATGACGTAGTAGATAATCGGAAGACAACTTCCCGTAAAGTAGAGCAGTTACCCACTACTCACCCTTCTATGGCGTCTTGGATGAAACGGTTCTTAGATATTATCGGGTCAGTGATTGGTTTATTAATTACAGGAATTTTGTTTATTCCAATTGCGATCGCTATTCAAATTAACGATCCCGGGCCCATTTTCTTTAGCCAAATTCGTTGTGGTTGGATGGGGAAACGGTTTAAAATTTGGAAATTCCGCTCTATGTGTGTGGATGCGGAAGCGAAGAAATCCGAAGTCAAAAACCAAGTGCAAGGTGCTTTTTTCAAGAATGAAAATGACCCTAGAATTACTAAGGTAGGGCGCTTTTTACGGCGAACTAGTCTTGATGAATTACCCCAATTTTGGAACGTCCTCAAAGGAGAGATGAGTTTAGTAGGCACGCGACCACCTACACCCGATGAAGTTGAACGCTATGAAGTACCGGAGTGGCAACGTTTAGATGTAAAACCCGGCATGACTGGCGAATGGCAAGTAAATGGACGTTCTACAGTCCGTAGTTTTGAAGATGTAATTCGTCTGGATTTGCAGTATCAAAAAAATTGGAGTTTAGTGTACGATTTAAAGCTAATTTTCAAAACTATAGCTATTCTGTTTAATAGAAACAGTGGTGCTGTTTAGCTAATTATCCTTATTCACAATTTTTAGGTAACTCGCAACTCTCACGATATTCTTAAATACACCCAAGCCCTAAATGGGCTTGGGTAAATTTTAGGTGTACCTTTAGCAAATAAAACGCAAATGTTGTCGTCTGCTTAACAAGTAAAAATTAAAAAGTGAATATCACGTAAAAGTCAAATAAAATACACACTTTATAATTAAAATGTTACTCTAATATCTGAAAGTTTTATTTATCATATATATGCCAGCTATCATTAGTATTTTTAATAACAAAGGTGGAGTCGGTAAGACAACTTATATGTTCCATATAGCCCACCTTCTTGAGCAGTATAAAAAAACCGTATTGATGGTTGATTGTGATAGCCAATGCAATTTAACAGCTTATGCGCTGCCTGAAAACAGTATAGAACGAGCATGGAGCGAGCGTGGAAACAGCATTTGGCGTGCAATTGAGCCAGTTTATAGATCAATTGGAGATATTCGACAACGTGGCCCATCTCAAATAAATTCAAACAAATATCCAAATCTTTACATAGTTCCTGGCGATTTGTTGCTAAGTAACTATGAAGACCTTTTGGGTGATACATGGAACAGTGGAAGAGGTGGTAGTGAATCTAGTTTAAGAGTTCAGTCAGCTATTTATCGTTATATTAATTGGGCTGCAAACCGTGTTCAGGCGGATGTTATCATGGTTGATCTTGGCCCTAACCTGGGTGCTCTCAATCGTGCTGTACTGGGGGCTAGCGATTATTTCATAATTCCTATCTCTCCTGATCTATTCTCAATTAGAGGTACAGAAAATTTAGGTTCTAAACTCGAAGCATGGCGTCAAGGTTGGGAACAATGCAATGATGCATGGAAAGATAAAAGTTTATCTCTACCACATGGACGCCCAACTTTTTTAGGTTATGTAATGCAACAGCATAATATCCGCGAAGATTCTGAAGAAAAAATGACAAAAGGCTGGCAAATATTTGGAAATCGCATCGAGTCTGCAATCGAAGAAAATATTGTCAAAAGATTAGCAAAGTGGGATCAAGTTCACTACTGGCCTGATAAAACTTTTAATTTAGGAAAAATTCCTAATCTTCACAGTCTAATTCCTTATTCATTAGAAGCAAAAAAACCGGTTTTTGATTGTACAAGTGCAGATGGTCTGCGTGGGGCACACATTAGCAGAGCTAGCGACTCAGTTGATTATTTTGAGCCGATAGCACAAAGACTTTTGACTGTAATTAATAGTATCTAAAAATACCTTTTAAACTGGTTTTTTGCTTTAAGCAAAGGCGCTAAGAAAAACTCTGCGCCTTTGCGTGATATTATACCACCGCCTTCTGAACACTAACTACTTCAACCTGCTGCACCTCTGGCAACAAACGCTTCATACCTTGCTTAACAAACCCCTGCAAAAAACCAATCTGCTGATTTTGCTGAAATACTTTTTGCAATGTTTGCCGCAAATTCTCCAAATTCAAACCAGTTCCAGAATCTATCGCTATTTCCTGCTGTTGGAAATACTCAACTAGACTTAACCCTGCGACTCTAGTCAGATAAGCTGCACTTACTCCTTGCACTACGCCACCAGCAACAAAGGTAACGGCATTACTTTTCAGAACAGTACTAATAGCCTTTGTAGAAAGTTCAACTAAACCCAATTTCAGCATCAAACTTCCCATTGTTCCAGCTACGGTTTGTGCCTGTTCTAGGGAAAATTTTTGCTGATAGATATTACCCAAATCCATTACCATTTGAGCATTAATTGCCGCAGTTGCCAGAATATCAAAGGCTGGTACTGGGTTAGCAAAGGCAGCGGCAGCAGCTATCCACTGATATTGTTCAATAATTGGGGTGGCGCGATCGCGTCTGGTTCCATTTAGCCAATTTTTCGCCTCGGCTTTCAACAACCCGGCTTTTCTCATGGTAGTTACCCAAACTAGCCGTTGTCTTTGCTGTGCTAAAACTTCACCCAACTGCTGCGTTAACTGCTGGATATCTGCTGCTGGTTGCTCCATCCACTCTTGCACAGAACCATCAGCCTCATGCTTTCGGACTTTGATGGCAATGGGAGAGGCCGCAGTTGCAACTACATTTCCCTGCATCCGCTGTTTCAAAGACAGCAAGATGTTGGCACTTTCATCGGTTAAATACTGGTCTTGTTTGTTGAAAACCAGCATATTAGGCTGATTTGCTGCCTTTAGCTGCTGTAAGGTTTGAAATTCTGAGTCTGTCAAATCACCGTTTGTCAGAAATAGCACAAAATCAGATTTTGCTACTTCTGCCAAAATAGCCGTATCTGAGTTTTCACCCACTTCTCTAAATAAAGGTGGTGTCTCTTGTAAAGATACGAAATTTTGTGTCTCTAGATTTTGCTCTAGCACTTGAATTAAAGTGCTTTTACCGACGGATTTCCCGCCAGTCACAGCTACTTTAATTTTTTGCCTGTCTAATTCCAGCAACAATTGGGCAACTTGTTCTCTGAGTGTCTCTAAAGCTGGATGGTTTTCTGCTTCTTGTGCTAGTTGGTTAATTACAGTTTCAGTTTTAGCGATCGCACTTTCCACAGTCGCCCGATCCACCACCATATCATCTAGCTGCTTTAAACTGTCTTTGGGGCGCTTTTGCTGGAATAACCACAAACCACCACCTACAGCTAAGGCACTCAACAAACCGAACTCACCCACCTGCAATATAGAATCGTGCCAACTGTCCAACATCCACAGGGAAAAGGAAAGTCCCAATCCTCCCACTAAAATTGGTCGCTGCAACTTCACAACCATGATTCTCCGCGCTTTTTGGATGGCTATTTCTTCCAGAATAGATCAAAATAAAACAAAACCCTGCAATCTTTACTGATTGTAGGGTTTTGTTTTATTTTTTATGTGGTGGCGGGAAGTGGATTTGAACCACTGACCTTCGGGTTATGAGCCCGACGAGCTACCAGGCTGCTCTATCCCGCGTTGCTCTTAACTTTTATAGCATAACCTATAGTCAAGAGTTTGGCAACTACAAAAATGATAATTCTCCAATTACTTCTAAACGCTTGTATTTTCCCAAGGTGACAAACTTTTCTGAGAGGCTTTCGGCGGCGCTGGGACTAATCCACCCCATCTGCTGAAGTAAATGAATAGCAACGGCATATTTTGCTCGTTTTGCCCCATCCATGACTTTGATTGCCAATCCCAAGCCTTCACCGAGTCTACCAATGCACTGCACTCCTTCGGCACCAGTTTTACTGACTAGTTCTCCTGGAGTTAAGCGCATCAGTTCCGTATCAAATTCTCCATCTCCTGCGACCATCGCGGGGTGATGAGTCATAGCACGGACAATCCGCTCCATATCCAAGTTGGTACTAGAGGCTAGCAGTGCATATAAAGATGCCATGTGACCGAGTTGCATCAGATAAGTTGGTGCGCCACAGTCATCATGAGCGCTGATAAATTCTGCTGCTGGCATTCGCAGCAACTCTGCTACTTTGCCTAAAATCAATTGCTGGATTGGGTGCTTGCGATCTAAGTAGTTATTCAAGGGCCAATGGCGTTGCTGACAAACGGCTAACATTCCGGCATGTTTTCCAGAGCAATTGTATTCCAGAGGACTCCGTTTGCCTTCAGGAATTGGACACTGGAGTGTAGTCGGGTCAAGATCGGCTCGCCAAAGGATGTTAAATACCTGTCGGACTTGATCTACTTTTCCTTTATGAGAACTTGTGATAATTGCTAAGTCGCGATCGCTGAGTTGATAGCGTTCCAGTGTACCTGTGGTAGTTACTGCGAGTGCCTGAAATGGTTTGAGGGCTGAACGAATAAATGCAGCAGTTTCAGAATTTCCAGCAACGGTTAGAACCCGTCCTCGTTCGTCGCAGACAACAGCTTGGACTATATGCCTGGATTCAATAATACCTTCCCGCAGCAACCGGACTTCCAGTGCTGTGGCTTGAGTTCGTTTTCCCATTGTCATGGGTTTATATTTATCACCTTTTTTAATTAATTTAGTTATTGGTCATTGGTAATTAGTCCTTAGCTATGACCCTTCAGGTGACGCTCCTGCGTCGCTAACGCTGCGCTAACGCTGCGCTAACGCCAGTTGCTCATAGGGGAAACCCCCTTGGCGCTAGCCTCTCCCTTTGGGAGAAGACCGCACTGACTCACCAATGACCAATGACGCTTTAAAACAAATGCCAACCTATAGTACCAATAACGTACATTCCCGCCAAGCCAGCGAAGGTAAATTGTAACCGCCGCAGAATGGGTTTGATTTCGTATGAGACAATTAAGCGATCGCGGTTAAGGATTTCCTGTGGTTTAGTCCAAGTTTGACCATCGTACCAGCCGGACTCTTCATAAAATACTGTGGGACTACAAAGGCGATCACACACGTAGAACCAGCCTAAGTACAACCTTACTAGTATCAACACTAACCCGACACTGGCTCCTGCTGCACCACAGAGAAGAAAATGTGCAATATACTTGTGAGGGGGAAAACTTGCCGCAGCTATAGGCCCTGCGAAAAGCCAAGATAAACCCCAAATCCAAACAAGTTTCGTGATATACTCGCGCCAATCTAAAGTAGTATCACGAAACAGCCAGGAAGTTTTTAACTCTTCGTATTCATTGAGTGGTTGTTGGTCTGTAGGAACTGGGCAATTAGAAACCGAAGACCTAATCATGTTGGCTTACCCTCACCTTCATCAGATTCTGGAAGGGAAATACGTTCTGCATGAATCCAGAACGCTTCTAAATTATAAAACTCCCGTTCCTTGGGCATCATGATATGAACGATCACATCACCGTAATCTTGTAGTACCCAACTACCCTCGACTTTTCCTTCTGTCCTTATGGGACGGCGTTGCAACTCAGTTTCGACTTTTCCTTCAATTGCTTGAGCGATCGCCCTGACCTGTACTCTAGAATAGCCAGTCATCATCACAAAGTAATCAGCCAGGTAAGATACCTCTGCTACTTTGAGCAATAAAATCTCACCTGCTTTGCGGTCTGATGCCGCAACAGCGATCGTTGCAGCTAATTTTTCGCTTGCCTCTTCGGTTTGGCCGTGGCTTATTACCGCACTCTTCGTCAGTGGGACAGATTGCAATGGGAAATTTCCTTGGAAATAATCAGTCATTAAACCTCAGGTGCTTTCTTCCTTTTGAAACAATTGTTGACATTTACTTACAAACAACGAACAATTGATCTGACAAATGGGTCAATAGGTTTTTTTGAATACTAACAAAAAAACAGGTGTCTATGCGATTAGTTTAATAATTGCCTGTTTAAATTTCGATATCCGCAACAGCTGATGGTTCTTGTGCAGCGATACAACCAATAGCTTTCCAACAGGAATTGAGAGCGAAAATAATTGCAGATTCATCAAAGAGCATAATATGTAATGTAAAGCTAGTAATTTGCAGGTAACTACTATATATCTACGCTTTATACTGACTCTCTGCTCAAAATTACGATACAACGCAGCATACTAATAACTGGTCTAGGAAAAGTGAGATTCTTTTATTATATACGCTTAAGTTAAATATAAATACATACTGGAGTTTAGACTAAGCCATACAAAATGACCCAGCAGGGCTGAGTTAATTAG
>NZ_JAVRCE010000042.1:0-67185 GCF_034530915.1 Nostoc sp. DedQUE09 | reverse complement strand
TACCAAGTTTGCTTCTCCCCATTATATGCAGCTTCATTTTTAATTGGTATAAGGTGTTGCACTTCTAACGTTTAACCCAATATTTCTCAAGCCTAAGTCTCTTCAAATAAGACCAAGCCATACTTCTCGCCAGTAGGCAAAAAGCCAATTCCTCGATAAACTGCTTGAGCTGCTTGGTTATTATCACCTGTAAATAGGATGGCACGTTTTACCCCCTGCGATCGCGCATTTAACAACGAGCCTGCTACCACACTTTTGGCGTAGCCTTGACCTCGCAGTTCTGGCGGTGTCCACACTCCACCAATTTGCACAATATCAGGTAAGCTAGCATTGAAAGCAGAGTAAGAAACTAGAGTATCTCCTGCTACCAAAACCCAATGCATAGCTGTAGCTTGACGTGCCTCAATTATGCGAGCGCAATCAGGTCTTAAACTGGGAGTATCTTTTCGTCCTAAAGTTTCCAGATTATAAGCAGCGCACCATTCGCCCAGTAACTCCAGCTCTTCTGGATGTGGCAAACGACACTGCACCTTTGCCGATGCTAAAGCATGAGGTATTTGCAAATCTTGCAGTGCTAGAGAAAACAATATCTCAGCCTCATCAAGCTGAGTTGGTCGGTTGCTAAGTCCCAAAATACTTTTTGTCGCTTCAACTTGTGCTGCTGGGCCACTAATTCCAGAAATAGCACGTCCAGATTGTGCCACAACTGCTTGTACCACGTCTGGCAGATGTACAGGGGCTTGGACTAGAATCATCCCATTCCAAAAATGGGCTGCAACTGCCACTATAGTTCCATCTATGTAGGCCGCTATGTAAGTTCCTTGAAATCTGGCACCTTGGTCAAGCAGTCCCGCCGCTCGCCAATTAGAGCGCAAAAACATAGAAGTATCAGTGTGTTGCAAGAGAAATGCTTCCAGCGATACTTCATCTCCAGGTTGCAGAGTTCTCAAAATAGGCACAAAAACCTCCTGTGATAATTGAAAGGGACACAGCCTAACTGTGTCCCTAAAAGCTACTTCAAGATGCTAGGACTGGCGATAGCAGGCAAACTCCATTGAAAAAGTAGCCATGCCAGAAGTAAGCGATCGCAATTCTGTAGAATACCCAAACATTCGCGCTAGCGGTACTTCGGCTCGAATCACCGTGTATCCCTGCATTGTCTCAGAACCCAACAACAAACCCCGACGAGAGGATAAGTCACCTTGAACCCTTCCCATGAACTCGTGGGGTGTTTCCACCTCTACAAGCATGATGGGTTCCAGGATGTAGGGTTTGGCTTTGGCGATCGCACCCTCAATTGCCTGATGGGAAGCTGACCGGAAAGCCAATTCTGAAGAGTCAATTGGGTGATAAGAACCACCATCCAGAACGACTTTCACCCCGGTTACGGGATAGCCTTCCAGCTGTCCTGATTGCATCGCTTCACGGCAACCCTTCTCGCACGCTGGGATATATTCTTTGGGAATCGCGCCTCCAACCACCCGATTCTCAAAGACAAACGGCTCATCTGTGGGTTCAATCCACCCAGTAATATGAGCGTATTGACCAGGGCCGCCTGACTGTTTCTTGAATCGGTAGTCAAAGGTAGCTTGTTGCCTAATGGTTTCGCGGTACGCCACCGCAGGAGTACCGACGTAAACCTCGGCATTATATTCCCGTTGGATGCGTTCTAGGTAGATTTCTAAGTGGAGTTCGCCCATCCCAGAAATCAGAGTTGCTCCTGATTCAGGGTCGATACTCAACCGGAAGGTGGGATCTTCCCTTTGAAAGCGATTGAGTGCTTTGGAAAGGCGATCGCTATCTTCCTGTTTCTTGGGCGTAATTGCCAGCGTAATCACTGGTTCCGGCACAAACATCTTCTCTAGAGATACCAGTGGTTCCCCAGAACAGAATGTATCACCGGAAGCACAATCCACACCCAATAAAGCCACAATATCCCCTGCTACGGCGACTTGTACCTCTTCTCGCTTATTGGCGTGCATTCTCACCAAGCGACCGATTTGCACTCGCTGTTCAGTCCGCGAGTTGTAGACGGTATCACCGGGTTTGAGCGTCCCAGAGTAAATTCGGGTATAGGTCAACTGTCCAAAGGATTCAACGGTGAGTTTAAATGCCAATGCCACTAAGGAAGCATCGGGGTTAGGGTAGACACTCACCGACTCTGCGGTTTTGACCACTTCCCTATCCACGGGAGATGGTAGATAGAGCGTAACTGCATCCAATAAGTTTTGCACTCCTTTATTTTTGAATGCCGAACCCAGCAGTACAGGTGTGAATTTTAGGCTCAAGGTTGCTTGTCGGATGGTTTCCCAAATTAATTCTTTAGGAATCTCCTCACCCGCCAACAACATCTCGGTCATCGTTTCTGAGAACAGCGACAAAGTATCTAGCAGTTTGTCCCGTGCCTGTTGCGCCTCATCCCTAAAAGGTTCGGGAATTGACTTTTTCACCCAGTTTTCCCCGTTTTCACCCTCAAAGTAGTTAGCAGTCATTTCTACCAGGTCAATGACTCCCTGGAATTGGTCTTCACTACCGATGGGGTACTGGAGTAATACCGCATTTAGTTGCAAGCGATCGCGTATTCCCTGTACTACACGAAATGGGTCTGCCCCCGTCCGATCCATTTTGTTGATGAACGCCAAACGCGGTACACGGTAGCGCTTCATTTGCCAATCCACCGTAATCGACTGGGACTGCACACCTGCCACAGCACACAGCACCATCACTGCCCCATCCAATACCCGCAGGGCGCGTTCCACTTCAATTGTAAAATCTACGTGTCCAGGTGTATCAATCAGGTTAATTTGAGTATCGTGCCACTGGCAGGTGGTAGCAGCGGAAGTGATGGTTATACCATGTAGTTTTTCCTCTGGCATAAAATCCATCGTTGCCCCCTTACCGCCTCCCCGCACTTCCTCAATAGCGTGGATTCTGCCCGTGTAGAAGAGAATTCGCTCTGACAGCGTAGTTTTACCAGAGTCGATGTGGGCAGAGATACCAATATTTCGGATGCGTGTTCGGGGAATCATAAAATTTCCTTTTGTTTAAGCTACAAACAGTCACCAACTGAGTGGTGATATATTTTGTATTATATATGTAGTATAAACAAAATAAAAGGCTGATAATACAGAAAAACCGTTCTGGCTTTTCACGCTATCTGGAAAACCTCTCTCCTAAAAGGAGAGAGACTTTGAATTTTCCCCCTTCCCGCATCGGGAAGGGGGTTAGGTTTTTCGTGGGCCTTTCTAGCTGATGCGAAAAGTCAGATAAACAGTTGATATTTGCCCTCGCTGACGTTTAAAATAGGTATTCAAGCGGAGGAAATGAAAGCTTGAAATTGATATTGGTAGCTCCCAACTCTTTGTTGTGTGCAGCCTTTCAACAGCATTTTAATTATTTACCCAATGTAGAAATAGTGAATAACTATTTCGAGTGGTTGCCAGATTTTGATTGTATGGTAAGCCCTGCTAACTCTTTCGGAATGATGGATGGTGGCATAGATGCGGCAATTATCCGTTTTTTCGGTCGTTCCTTAATGACAAGAGTCCAGCAGCGCATCCTTGAGGATTATTTGGGCGAACAGCCTGTGGGAACATCAATGATTGTGGAAACAGGTCATGACAAACATCCTTTTTTGGCTCATACACCCACTATGCGAGTTCCCATGATTATTGCTGGGACAGATATTCCTTATATTGCGATGTGGGCGATGCTGCTGGCAGTTCGCCACCATAATCAACACGCTAGGCAAAAAATTAACACCATTGCCTGTCCTGGATTGGGTACGGGAATAGGACGAGTGCCATATACTGAAGCTGCTAGACAGATGGCATTAGCTTACGATCATTTTCTCTATCCACCCAAGCACCTGAATTGCATAGTTGCGGCTGAAAGACAACTTCAGATATGGGAAGGAGAAGATTTTAGGTAAAGTAGGACTTTGGATAATAGTCTGAGTTCATTACCAGGGAAAATATAGTGTTCCCGATGGTGTTAAAAATTTAAATGCAATTTATCAAATATTTTTGCAACCTGAAGATAAACACTATTAATTAAGGGAGCTTTATATTCTTATTAAAGTTCATAAAAAAATATTAATTTTTAATACATAAATTGATTTTCTGACTCTCAATTTTATTTCTCGTATTTTACTATTTTAAGTAGAATCAGGGAGTGATAAATCCTTGATTTTATGGGAGTTTTGAATTTAGCGTCGACCGAAATGGTAAAAGACGATTATTTAGTTTTGTCATAAATTTAATATAACTAAAAATCTAAGGTAATGTATACATGACTTCCAGCATTACAGACAAAATCCAAAGACATACTCTTTTAGTAGATGTGAATAACAAAAACCGAATTGCTTACCAAGCTAACCGCACAGCGATCGCTGCATTCAATGCAATCGTAATGGCAGGAGCAGAGGCTTATATCAATGGGCTAAAAATCCCCGCTCCTCTGCTTAAATCCCTTTTAAATCTCTCCATGCAAATCAGCTACAAATATTTTCCTTCTCTTTTAGTTCCCTATGAATGGCTGTTGCAAGAAAGCGATCGCCTTGCAGAAGGGTCACACGAACTAATGAAGGTTCAATACAACCTACCCGAAGAAATGTTCAGTCTGATGTTAAAAGAGACAGAACTTTTATATCCCAAATACACAATGGCTTTATGGGAAAAAGAAGCATCTAACCTTGAGCAAGCTCAAATGCATATGCTCGATGATTTGATCGCTAAAGTAGGCATCGAAGACGGAGACGAAATCTTAGATTTGGGATGCGGTTGGGGTTCTGCATCAAATTACATTCTTTCCCGGTTTCCGCATGTGAAAGTAACAGCTCTTAATTTGAGCCACGGGCAATGCGAATATATGCGGAAAAAAATGCGAGACCCTACCAGTTACCTTAGTTCAGATAGATTTACTCTATATGAAAAGGACTTTAATAATATTGATTTTGAGAATAAGTTTGATAAAATTATGGCGATTGGGCTGTTTGAACATGTAGGGAACTTAACGAAATCATTTCAAAAACTGGCTTCTTTCCTCAAGGATGATGGCAAGGTGTTAATTCACATAATCACAACTAGATTACCTTATAATATAACCCATCCTTTTATCGACAAATATGTTTTTCCAAACATGCGGGTGTGGAGCTATGATGTCATCCCAAAGATTAATACAGATATGAAAACTATTAATCAATGGTATTTAAATGGTGCTAACTACTCAAAGACTCTGATAAATTGGTTGATGAATTTTGACCAGAACCAAGCTAAAGTCAAAGATTTAAATTATGGCATGAACTATGGCAAGTTCTGCCGGATGTGGAGACTTTATTTGCTCTTGTGCATTGTGTATTTTGACGGTTGTGATGGTGAAATTCTTGGTAATGGTCAATACTTGTTGGTTCATGCATGATAAGTTAATTGCATAAGTCCTAATAATCTAGCGATCGCCCAACCATATTGAGAGCAATTCTTGGTTCCTTAGTTGTAGGAGCCAGCAATAAGAAACGCTCCGATCTGCAATAAGTGTGTGAGTAGCATTTAATGGCAAATAAACGTTTCTATCACATTGGCTTTGGGCAAGATGATTTAGGTTCATCGGCTCCTAATATGGCTCTATTATCTGGCGATCCAGAGCGATCGCACCTAATTGCCCAAACTTATTTACAAGATGTACGCGTGTTGTCAGAAAATCGCGGACTTAATAGCTATGTGGGATACTTGCCTAATGGTCGCAGCATCTTATCAGCTACTAGTGGTATGGGTGCGCCTTCATTAAGTATTGTTGTCAATGAGTTGATACAAGTAGGAATTCGGCAAATTATTCGCATTGGAACTTGCGGTTCTATTCAATCTTATATACCAGTCGGTAGTGTTGTTATTAGCAGTGCAGCATTATGTCGCCAAGGTGCAGCGAATGACATTGCACCAGTGGAATATCCAGCCGCAGCCGATCCTTTTTTGACAGTCGCTTTAGTTAAAGCTGCACGAGAATTAAAGGTTGAACATTACATCGGAATTACGGCATCAGTTGATACTTTTTACGAAGGACAAGAACGCACTGATTCAGCCAATCCAAATTTAATGCGATCGCTGCATGGCATTACAGAAGAATATCGGCGCTTGAATATCTTGAATTACGAGATGGAATGCGGCACACTCTTCAAAATGGCAGGAGTATACAATTTTGCTGCTGCTGCTATTTGCGGTGTAGTTGCTTCACGTACTGATAGTGAAAATATTATTCTAGAACAAAGAGATATCGCTGTTAAAAATGCGATCGCAACTGCTTTAAATGCAGCAGCAAACTTTGAGTAAGCTAACAAATTTCTCTTATCCAACTTCTTAGGATGTCAGATTGAAACTGCTCTAAGTAGTTTTATCATGTCTTTACCTAATCTTTAATTTATCAATCAGTAATTCTAGGTAAGATGTATTGAGTAAGATGCAATTTCATATTTTTGAGATACATATTATAAAAAAATCAGGTAATTTAAAACTAAAAAAACCGTTGCAATACCTATTAAACAAATATATTTAATTTTTTATATCAAAAAGCTGTGTTTTTAATACCATGTTTTACAGCCGCATGATGAGTTTAGCTATTAATAAGAATCAAAAAAATTGGAGAGCAGTATAACATGAAGAATGCTTGGAGGCGTTGGATTACCAGCGTTAATCTAGCTGCGCTCACACTAATGCCAACGCTGATATCTTTAGCATTTTCTCATCGGGCGACAGCAGACGATCCAGGAGCGTGTTACATGATAACTTCCTCTGGTAAAACCGTTGGATTGGGAAGAATTTGTGGCAATATCATAGCCGCACCTTCAAACAATAAAGTTTTTCGAGTCTCAATCAAACGCCGTTTTGGTGGAACTCCTGTGATTGATGTCACCTTCAACGATAAAAAAACCTTTGAAATGATTGTAGATACAGGTGCTAGTGGAACCATTATCACTCAAGATATGGCGAATACACTGCAACTACAGGCTACAGGTACAATGCAAGCTCAAATTGCTGATGGTAGTGAAGTAAAATTCTCAACCAGTAAGGTAAAATCTATTGCAGTAGGTGGAGTTACAGCCAATAATCTTCAAGTAGCGATCGCCCCAAAATCAAGCATCGGGCTACTAGGTCACGATTTCTTTGGCAACTATGACATCAAGATTTTGGAGAAAGAGGTGGAATTTCATCATCGCTAATGCTTGCAGCTTGAACTTTTTGAGGTTTTTATATTGAAATATCAAAAGGAATCTGAGCCAAGGTACTCAGCACTCCTGAAGCAGCTTAAGAGCGTTATAGAATAGAAATAAACCTGACATACATTACGCTGATTCAGCAGAATTGCCCATGACCACTTCTAAACGCCAATATCACATTACTACTTTCGGTTGTCAGATGAATAAAGCTGACTCAGAGCGCATGGCTGGCGTTTTGGAAGACATGGGCTTTGAGTGGTGTCCAGATCCGAATCATGCAGATGTGATTCTCTACAATACCTGCACCATTCGGGATAATGCTGAACAAAAGGTATATTCCTACCTTGGCAGACAAGCAAAGCGTAAACATGAGCAGCCTGATTTAACCCTCATTGTTGCTGGTTGTGTTGCCCAGCAAGAAGGAGAAGCGTTGTTGCGGCGAGTGCCAGAATTAGACTTGGTAATGGGACCACAACACGCCAACCGTCTGAAAGACTTGTTGGAGTCCGTATTTGAGGGCAACCAAGTTGTCGCAACTGAGGCAGTTCACATTATTGAAGATATCACCCAGCCGCGACGAGATAGTACAGTCACCGCTTGGGTAAACGTAATTTACGGCTGTAACGAACGCTGCACCTATTGCGTAGTTCCCAATGTGCGCGGTGTCGAACAATCTCGCACGCCGTCAGCTATCCGGGCTGAAATGGAAGAATTGGGACGGCAAGGTTACAAAGAAATTACTCTACTCGGTCAAAATATTGATGCTTACGGCAGAGATTTACCTGGAGTGACACCAGAAGGTCGGCATCTGCACAATTTTACAGATTTGCTTTATTACGTGCATGATGTGCCGGGGATTGAAAGATTAAGATTTGCTACTAGTCACCCCCGTTATTTTACTGAGAGATTAATTCAGGCTTGTGCTGAGTTACCCAAAGTGTGCGAACATTTCCACATTCCCTTTCAATCTGGGGATAACGAACTTTTAAAGGCGATGGCGCGGGGTTATACTCATGAGAAATATCGCCGGATTATTGATACCATTCGGCGGTATATGCCAGATGCTTCTATTAGTGCCGATGTAATAGTGGGTTTTCCTGGGGAAACAGAAGCACAGTTTGAAAATACCCTGAAACTGGTGGAAGATATTGGCTTTGATATGTTGAACACAGCAGCATATTCGCCGCGTCCAGGGACACCAGCCGCTTTGTGGGACAATCAACTGAGTGAAGAAATTAAAAGCGATCGCCTGCAACGGCTCAATCATCTGGGAAACTTGAAAGTAGCAGAGCGATCGCAACGTTACTTTGGACGCATTGAAGAAGTTTTAGTAGAAGACCAAAATCCTAAAGATCCAACCCAGGTAATGGGACGCACTGGCGGTAATCGTTTGACCTTTTTTAGCGGTGACATCAAAGAACTCAAAGGGCAGTTAGTGAAGGTAAAAATTACCGAAGTTCGTCCTTTTAGTTTGACGGGTGAACCAATTGAAGTGAGGCAAACTGTTTTGCACTAAGAACCATTTGAAGATTATACCCCTAACTTATCATGAAGTTACCGCAAACAATTCCAGTTCTTCTTTTTGGGGCTAGCTTGGCTGTAATTTCCCCTCAAGTTTGTGCTGCTTTCACTGTTCAAGAAATAGCTATTCTTACTCAAGCATCAAGCGATTTGCCAATGGTCAAATCGGCTGGACTGTCCCCCGACATGGATGTGCCTTGGTCGAAAGCCGTAAGAATTGTTGACCCCTTTGAAGGGGAGTTTGTTGGAGTTTTCGATCGCAATTCTTTAGGTGGCTATTTGTACCGTGAGGGTTCAAAGCAAGTTATTAGTTTGTGGACTCCTTCAAGCATTCGAGTACTCGTAACAGTAAATTCGGGTCAAGCAATGTCTTCTTTCTATACCGCAGGTCGTGTGTATTCCAGACCTGACTATCTTAGATTTGTCATGACCAAAAAAGTCGATAAACTTTTGCTCAAGGTCAAAGAAAAAGTTTTTCAATTAAATGGTTCAAATGGCACATTTGCTATCAGTAAAGAATTAGCCACTGCTTTGAAAAATGCTCCAGATGAGAACTTAAATATCAGACTAGTCTTGGAAGGTGGTCAAACTGTTGATAGCGAAATTGGTAAAGGGACGGTAAAAGCTTGGCGAATTATTTATTAAGCAATTGCATTTTTAAGTATTTATACAAGTTGGCATTGAAAGTAGAAAATTTACCAAAATAAATCGGCAAATTCTCAAATAAGTAATCTCAGTTAATATTTACTAGAATATGCTGGAGGTAAAAGCGATCTTGCTATCAATAAAGCTGATAATCTTAAAGGTATTAGAACGCGATCGCATTAGTTAGGCTATATATCAGCAGGCAATCCTAATAGTGCAGACAGAGGAATATTTGACGCAATCAAATTATTTCAATCAACTATTGCTGGTCGCAGTACTATTAATGGTTAAAAAATTTATAGTTTCTGTCCTGCATAAATCGAGCGCACTTCGCCATTACGTCGAATGACTGCTTCGCCATTACTGACATCTACTAGTGTCCAACCGCTGGAGCCGATACTTTCACCCATATTGATACGGCGAGTCACACCATCAATTTTAAACAAAGCGGCAGATTTGTTGCCCAACTCTAGCAATCCCTCTAAGGTATTACTTGGAGCTACTGCGATCGCAGTTGCCGGATATACTTGTTCCTGGGTAATAGTTGGTTCTGACTCTGGTGCGAGTGCAGCACGCAATGGAACTACTGGTAATGCAGGCAGAGGTTTGGGTGTTTGCCGCACGGTAATGGGTGCAGTTTTTGCTGCCATCGGTTTGAGTTCGGCTCGTACAGCCGCAGCTAACATATTGACAGTTACAGGCTTGGCAGCTTGTTGCACTGTATTCAGGGCAGTTTTGACAACATTAGGTTGAGATACCCGTAACGCACTGGCAACTTGTGGTAAAAGTGTGGGAGTCCCCGGAATGGCTGGAAGAGCGTAGCGCATTGGTGAGGGCGCTTGATAAACGGGGACGTAGATGCGCTCAACAACGCTTCCAGAACGGTTGGGGGCTGGTGGTGTATTATTAGCTAAAAGTGGAAGTGCTGGTAGATTACCAGTTCTTTGCTCACGACCAAGGGCTATTTGGTTAGTATTTGCCTGACTGGAGAATCCTGGATTGAAAGATTTTTGATTGCTCTTTGCTCCTTGCTTATCTATAACAGCCAACGCTTGGAGCATATAGTCAACTAATTCTGCCTCTATTTCCGTTTTTACGGGCAACCGTGACTGCGATTGCGGCAATAGAAGCGCTGACTCAGGCAATTTGTTATTTAAAAGATATACGACTCCAGACTGCACCAAGTAGATCGTGCTAGCGATCGCCACGCCTAAAGTTGTTCCTACAATCAGCAGTTTGCCCAAAACCGAACTAGTTTTTTGACGCTTTCTACTAACTGATTTAACAGTAGAGGTGTCAAATACAACGGTACTCAATTGCTTGTGGTTATTTTGAGCAACTGACTGTACTCCTTGGTTCAGGGTGTTTGGTAAGATAATCTGTGGTATCGTAACTGTTTGCAGAGGCACGTATTCTGGAGGCGATTGGCGTTGACCTTGGGCGGAAACTCCAGCAACAGAGTGGCTCGACTTGTTCTGACTACTGTGTTTAACAGTTTGAGAAGGTAGATTACCACTAGCATCCAGAATGTAGTCGATATCGGCAAAGAGTTCATCCATTAGGCCATCAGCATAGTTTTCTATCGACCAAGGCTCGTTGGTGATTAAGTCTTCTGATGGTTCTGGTACTATGAGACGGGTGCTGGCTTCTTGTAACATAGACGTTCTGGGTTGTTGCTTGGACGAGGAAACGCCACCCCTACTGGCTTGAAAGTGCTGAGTGCTGAGTGCTGAGTGCTGAGTAAAAATACCAGTTCCCAGTTTACAGTCCCCAGTCCCTCTTTCATACTTGGTGGTGAAACTTATTTCATTGAGACTGCCTGGAAATTAGGATTATCAGAGGAGGCAGCAGGTAGAGGCAGTTCTTACTAAAAGAAATAAGTATGAATAAAAACTTTAGCCTTGAGTGATTACCCTGATTCAAAAGAAGAATTGTATTGAGACGTGCAGGCAAGATACAAAGAGTGGAGCCGCTTTGCCTCCGGTCTTGCTCCAATCCTATGCAGTTGTGCTGCGTGGGTTACTCCTGCCTCCTGCCTCCTGAATAATGAAACATCCAATCCCCTATCTTATTGAGATAAGTTGATTGAGTGTTGGTATTAAACTCAACTTCCATCTGGGGATTGTTGATGATGCCAGTACTAATAGTTATGTCATCTATCATACCAATCTCTCTCCCTACTACTATACTCAGTCTTTATCAAGCTTGTGTTAAGCTAACGCTGGAAAGTCTGACTGGCTCTTGGTTCTACGCAATTCTAGATATAATAATAAGGCGTTAATATCGGCTGGGTTTACACCACCTATACGTGCAGCTTGACCAAGGGTGAGTGGTTTTATATGAGTCAGCTTTTCCCGTGCCTCTTTAGAAAGAGTATCAATTGTTGTGTAGTCTAAATCCCCAGGTAACTGGCGGTGAGCTTGGCGGGCAATTTGGTCAATTTGATTTTGTTGCCTAGCGAGATAGCCAGAATACTTGATGTCAATTTCTGCACCTTCTTTCTCGGCCCGGTTGAGGTTGGGGTTTCCCAGTCCGAACCTGTCGAGGTCAACGTAATGTAATCCTGGACGCCGCAACAAGTCGTTGAGGGTAATCGAACCTTTAATTGCTTGTTGGGTATCAGATGCGATCGCTATTCCAATTTCATCATGTTCTTTAACTCGTGTGGCTTGCAATCTTTGTTTTTCTGTGGTGATATTACCCTGTTTTTGAGTAAACATATCCCAGCGGCGATCGTCAATTAAACCAATCTCCCTTCCCAAGGGTGTCAGGCGTTGGTCGGCATTGTCAGAACGCAATAGCAATCGGTACTCTGACCTGCTGGTGAGCATCCGGTAAGGTTCTCGTAGGTCTTTTGTACACAGGTCATCAACTAGCGTCCCAATGTAACTTTGCTCGCGGGGAAAGACAATCATTTCTTGAGAGCGAACAAATCGAGCAGCGTTAATTCCTGCCACCAGCCCTTGAGCAGCAGCTTCTTCATAACCTGTGGTGCCGTTAATCTGCCCAGCACAAAACAGTCCGGCAATCTTTTTGGTCATCAGTGTGGGGTAACACTGAGTTGCTGGTAAGTAGTCATATTCCACTGCATAAGCGGGACGCAGCATCACACATTTTTCCAAACCGGGGAGAGTCCGCAACATTTGCAGTTGCAAATTTTCTGGCAACCCTGTAGAAAATCCTTGGATATACAGTTCGGGTATATCTCTTCCTTCCGGTTCAATAAAGATTTGGTGGCTTTCTTTATCGGCAAAGCGGACAATCTTATCTTCAATACTGGGACAATAACGCGGCCCTTTCGCTTCCACCCAACCGCCATAAACTGGCGACAGGTGCAAATTTTCCTGAATTAGGCGATGGGTTTCGGGAGTTGTGCGGGTGATGTAGCAAGGCATCTGTTCCCGTTCTACCCACACATCTGGGTCAAAGCTAAACCAGCGCACATCTTCATCTCCTGGCTGGATGAGCATTCTACTGTAATCTACCGATCGCTTATCTACCCGTGCTGGAGTTCCAGTTTTAAGTCTGCCGGTTTCAAATCCCAAGCGATTTAGGGTTTGTGTCAATCCTTCAGCCGCAAATTCCCCAGCCCGCCCGGCTGGCATTGATTTGTTACCAACCCAAATTTTGCCTCCCAGGAAGGTGCCAGTTGTCAAGATGACTGCTTTACATTGGAACCCTACACCAAAATAAGTTTCAACACCAATGACTTCATCATTAGCGCCCAACACCAAATCTGTTGCCATACTTTCGCGGATTGTCAAGTTTTCTTGGTTCTCAACAATATTTTTCATCACCGCTGCATATTCGCGCTTATCAGTCTGGGCGCGTAATGCCCAAACAGCAGGCCCCCGTGAAGAGTTGAGGATACGTTTTTGCAAGTAGGTGCGGTCTGCTACTTTACCAATTTCCCCGCCGAGTGCGTCTACCTCATGGGTCAATTGGGATTTCGCCGGACCACCCACTGCTGGGTTACAAGGTTGCCAAGCGATTTTATCCAAATTGAGCGTCAATAACAGGGTACGACAACCGAGGCGTGCAGAGGCAAGAGCTGCTTCGCAACCGGAGTGACCTGCACCGACGACTATGACATCAAAAGCGTCTTGGAATTCAACGGAATTGTGCATGGTCATACTTACAGGATCGGCAAGCTTAGAGTTCTTTATCAATTTTAGCTGTTCCAGTGGTTTCATGGATGTAACTTTCTGATAAAAAAGTTATCAAACTTACTAGTACTTAATTCAAGCCAAGGTTCTATTTTTTTAAATTTATTAGTAATTGAAAAATATTATTTTTCAATTTGTGACAAAATTCCGGTTTGTCAATTGCAGCTATTGTTCATATCGTTATTCCACACAAATGAATTTATAGCTGGGATGTAGTAGATGTTTTCTTTAACTTGGATGAAACTATAGATCAACGCTGATAAATAATCTGTAGTTTTAATTTATCAATAATAGAAATTTTCCAAAAATTTATTAATTTTATAATTACCAAGCAATTAGTTAAAAATGAAACTCACCCTCAGAAATCAAAAAAACATTACTAGGTTTATTAGAAAGACAAGTTTCATCACTATAGTGATATTGATGATTTTCGTATTAGTAGCTAGCAATGAGATTACCCACCACAAAGTTGCTATAACTGCTCAACCATTACAAGAATGCTTGATTAATAATTCATTACCTTGTATAGATACCTCTAAAAATACAACATCAGAACCATTTATTCCCGATCCCAAATTAAATCCTCAACAGCGCTTTTTATCTGCGATCGCTAGAAAATTATCTACAATTCCCCAGCCTGGTACTTATGAATATACTTTGCTACGAAGCTATGGTGCAGTATTCGTAAATCCAGATATTGGGATTAAATTGCCACAAAAAAATATCTTTGTTAATGAACAAGAAACCAAAGAGTTTCAAGCTACTTTAACAATGGGTCATATTAATGGTACTAACGACTGTTATTTACAAAAATCGGCGGCTGATGCTTTAAATAAAGCGCGAGTCCAGCAACAAATTCCGCTAAAATCTGGTTATGGTTCTGGTGATTGTACTCGCACTTTCAACACGAATTTAAGATTTTGGCACAAGTATGCTAACAATCGAGTTTTAGCAAATGTTCAACAAGGTAAAGAAACAAAAATTCTCGGTTTAGTTGCACCCCCCGGAACTTCACAACATCTCTGGGGATTAGCCATTGATTTACGCGTAGGTAGTAAAGAGCAGAGAAAAGCTCTTAATCAAAATGGTTGGTTTCAAACTGTAGAAAACGATGTCCCACATTGGACTTATGTTGGTTTATCTGAAGAGAACTTACCTCTGTTTGGTTTTAAAAAACAAGCTATTCGAGGCATTACTTATTGGATTACGCCGCTTTAATTGTTAAATAGAATAAAAGCTTGGAAAGAATAGCCTAAAAAATCGAACTTAAATTTAATTTTTGAGAACGTACTGAAACTTAAAATCCGTTTTTTTAAGGTTTTATCTGAAGTGTTATTCAGAAATAAGACAGGATTAATATATGTATAATCAGAAATTTAATTATGCCAAAATAAGCTGTTAAGCACGAGAAACCTTCAGCAACTTTTGGAAATTAGTAAGTAAGTGTATTTATACTATAACTTTAATTAATAAAAACTAATAATAATTTCTAAGTAAAATATCTCCTGAATAAATTTAAAAATAAAAATCCAGTTAGTCTCTACAAAAACTATAGGTAGTTTAGCCAATAAAACTTTTTTTTAGCCATCTTTATTTTTTCGCTTCTTCAACTCTTGCAAAAGTACTTTTTACAAGAGTTGAAGAAAGAGGATTTTATTAACGACTGTTATTCATTAACAATCGTAAAGCCTTCATAATCAATAGCTCCACTTGCAGCACTTGGTAAATTAACGTTACCAACTAAGGTGGCGGTTGCAAAGCCAGCCCCATTAGTACCCGTGGCACTGCCTAAACCTAGACCTGATGCAGCAAGTTCATCTTGGTAGCCTGTGATTTGATAGACGGCACCAGTTTCCAGGAAAGCGAACAATCCTTGAGATCCGCTGTTAGTAAACGCCAATCCAGAATCTGCGTTAACATTCAGAGCTTGCCCTGATGAATTTCTCACAGTAATCGGCGCAGATAGCTCACCAGTGAGCAAATCAACTTTGTAAAGCTGCGCTCCATCTCCATCAGCAGTGCTGAAATCACTAGCAAGAGCGCGAGTTCTACCAGGATTGAGATTGTCGATAGCTAATCCATCGGCAAATTTTCCAGGGTTGGTAGCTTGAGTTCCTTGTCTTTGTGCAGCAGTAGTTGCTGGCCCAAAGCCGTCTACAAGGCTAATAGTTCCAGGATTAGCTGTAGTAACTTTATAAAGAGAGCTACCTCCATTACTGCTATTATTTCCTGAAATGTTGTACAGAACAATTGGTTGACCAGCTACTGAATAGTCACGTCCAAAGTCAGCACCTGAGTCAAACCCAAAACGACGTAGGTCAGATGGTGTAGGTGTAGGTGAGGCACTAGCTGGAGCAAAAGGCTGATCTACATTATTTATCCGAATAACAGAACCAGCTGTTGTAGAACCAGAGGCACGTGCTTCGTTAATTGCACTTGCCCTTCCGGTAGTGGGGTTAGTTCCCAAACCTTCTAGGTCTGCGTTCGGAATATTCCCAGCATTGATTTCGCCTACTTTTTGGGGAGTAGCATTGAAGGAGCTTATGGGAAAGCGGTAAACTGCGAATTGTTCTCCACCTTGGTTAGGGTTGATATCCGCATCTCCAATCGTATAGCCGTAAAGAGCCATGAGAATTTTATCCTTATTCAAACTGTAAAACTTTTGGGAACACTCCAAATATGCAAATTGCTATCTGACTAAAAGCTTGTACGACACAAACAAAGCTAACTTTGCTAGGGTGAGATTTAAGATTAGTTTGCGTTATCTTACTTTGCTTATATAGCCGAGAAGTTTGCAAAACTGAAATACTACTAAACTTTTGACTGTAAACAGGCTAGGAAAACTTAACTCAAGATTCTTGGAATTACTATTTGCTCAAGTTGTGAAATTAGGATATGTGAGAACTTGATGTCGAATGTAGAAATCTCAAAACTACATTTAGCTACACTTTCACACATTTTTTTGGAAGCCATTATTTCAAAACTTGATTACAATGAATCGAGAGTTAAGTATCTTTCATTTGCCCGCTAAAGGTCAAAAAATCAGTCTGTAATCTGTATTTGGAGTTATCTTAGCAAGAGTATATTTGAATAATGTTAAGAATATTTCTCCTAATCATTAAGGTTGAATAGCATCTTGGTTAAGGTTTAGTTTTTGCTAAGTTTTTTCACTGTATTATATGGTCTTTATATTTTTTCAAAAAAGGAAAATAATTAACTACCTTAATCTAGAACTGCTACCGACCTATGAGGTAGCATAGAATAATTGCTTTAATAGCTATTAAACAATTTTTGTTCGCAGGCGATCGCTTTTAAAAGCCTCATTGTAAAATACCTAAAGCGAAAATAATTAAATAAGAGTTTAAGAGCAAAAAAGTTTCATATTTTAACTTTTCCATTTGACCCAATATTCCATAAAATTAATATTTTTTTGAGAAGGACTAAATCAGAGTTTCGCTCAAGCGTAAATGCACAGCATAAAGCCGGAGACACTTCCGTGACTCCGGGCTTTTTTTTATATATTGCAACCTATATGCAATAAAATCGCTCCTCTAGTTTTAGCAAAATATTAATTAGAAACTGGATTTATTATTACTTCACTTCACTGGGTTCAAATTTAGTTACCTTACCTTTCTTAATGGCAACAATCACATCGTAATGCGAACGATAAGCGAATGTGAAACAACTCTCAAGGAAAGATTAGGCTAGTCTAACAGCAGTAGCTATTTTATCAGGAGCGTTAGCCCCTGGCTTAATTTTCCAGGCACTGGCACTCACAGGGGTGAACAATGTCATCTTGGTGGGACGCTTGGAACCGCTTCTAACTTTGGCTCTATCAGTCTGGTTATTGAGAGAACGAGTAAATATTTGGGAATTTTTTGGTGCGATCGCAGCTTTTGTTGGCGTTATCCTAACTATTATCCTTCAACCTCCAACAGAAACCATGATGAATATAGGAGGTTTCGGTTTAGGCATAGGGGAATTTTTGGCCGTCATAGTCTAGGAATTACGATTTACGAATTCCGCCTTGCAGTAGTAGTATGTCAAAATAAAAATACTCGATACAACAAGGTGAGCGATCGCTCCCAAAGCTAGATTAAAGGATTGACCTGAGCAATGGCAGACCCAACCAATCACAATCAAGCGGGAGAAGTAGCTCCCAGCACTGTTGACAAGCAAGCTCCCAGTGTGGCTGAAGAACACGCTCCTAGTACAGACTCACCCGAAGCCACAGATATTCCTACTGCCAACGCGCCAGATCCTAAAGCCGCAAACCCCGAAGATAATCCAAATGCTGCTAAACCAGCTGCTGCATCACCCAAGGGAGAAAAACCCGCCGCAGCTAAAGCTGCCAAAAAGGAAAAAGCCCCATCTGTTGAAGACAAGCCATTCGTAGAGTTCATTGAGCAAGACTACTTGCCAGCTTTACAAAAAGCGATCGCTCAAAAAGGTGTGCAAGATTTAGAGGTGTCTTTTGCCAAGCAGAAGATGCCAATCACTGGCTTTGAATCCGCTGAAGAATGCTGGCAAATTACCGGCAGTTGGTCAGAAATTGGTAAGCGACAGTTTAACTTGTATTTCCCCGATGAAGATATTCAAGGAAAAAAGGGATTTTCTTGTAATGAAGGCAAAAAACCTAGCACTCTTGAGTCATTCTTAATCGATGAGCGCAAAATTACCCTCGATTTGTTGGTATATGGCTTAGTTCAGCGCTTGGACGGTCAAAAGTGGTTAGGTAGAAATTAGTCATTGGTCATTGGTCATTGGTTTTTGACAAATGACAAAGGACAAATGACTAATAATTAAAGCTCGTGGAAATGGTAGGTAACGGCTCCAGTATTGGGGTCGTTATCAATTTTTACATAACCTGATTTGTACATCTCTTTGAGAGTAGCTTCCACTTCAGCAAAGCTAGCTCCCGTGAACTTTACGCCTTGAGTGACAGTTAAAACACCACCCTTGCTTTCCGCCGCTTCAATCAGTTTCACCATGAGTTGGTTGCCTGTTGGTCGGTGGACTTGAGAAGCAACCACTGCTTGATTCAACGGCACACCAAAGGGAGATACACCCGCTTTTAATCTCAAGTTGTGTTCGTATTCGTCAACTATGTTGGGGATAAAGAACAAATCCACAAACTGCCCTATACCAAACACACCACCAGTCAACAGCCATAACAAACCAGTTCCGATCTTGCCATTATAGAAACGCTGCAATCCTCCTACCCCGATAAATCCGACTGCACACAAGATATAAGAGACAAGAAGTCGGTCTTTATGCTGCTGATTGTTTTCAAGATTCATCTTGTTTTCAACCTTTTGGATTTACTTTTGTTGTTTAAGATGGTTTTTTCGGACTGTTTTTTATACTAAGTGCTAATAGCTAGATTCACATCTTGCACCAGTTGCTTTCTAACAATTTTTGTAATAGACACTGCTGTTCTGATTTGAAGTTGTGGGCATTGTCTAATCTATAATTATTGAGAAAGATGCAAAAAATAACTAAAGTACTTAGATTTTCCAGTAATTATGCTACTCATGGATTGTTAGTTTTAAGCTGCCCAACGTATTAATAGAACCCCATGAATTTATTGTAGTAACAACCACAGAAAATTACTGAGATACTAATGCTTTGAGAATCAAGAGGTGAGTGCTACTCCACTTGAACGAGATCATGCTGCTTGCTGAACTATATTTATTTGACTACCAATCCGCGATTTTTGATTCCGCAAATATTGAATGATTGTTGCAACTCTTAATGTTTTGCTTAGAAATTTCTCACCCGCACCTTGGTAGACTGAACTTTATACAATTGGATTATTGTGGGCTGTTACGGTTTGCCAGAGCATTTCTGGTAAGACAGCCCGGTCGTCTCCCAAAGGGAGAGGATAGCGCCAACGGGGTTTCCACGCCAGTTGCTTCAAGTCGGCACAGCCGCCCAACGCACTGGCTCCCCATAAGGAACTGCCGCTACCGTAGCGGTAAAGACGTAGGAACGTCACCCGAAAGGTCTACTTAAGATAATAAAGACGAAAGAGAAATCAAGACATGGTAGATTCCCTCAAAAAACCAGGCTTTGAAGAAATCCGGCCAGGGATTAAAGTCCCGGCAAAAGAAACCCTGTTAACACCTCGGTTTTATACTACCGATTTTGATGAAATGGCCCGGATGGATATCTCCGTCAATGAAGACGAGTTACAAGCCATTCTCGAAGAGTTCCGCACTGACTACAACCGCCACCACTTTGTTCGGGATGCCGAGTTTGAACAATCCTGGGATCATATTGACGGGGAAACTCGCAAGTTGTTCGTTGAATTTCTAGAACGTTCCTGTACGGCAGAGTTTTCCGGCTTTTTGCTGTATAAAGAACTTGGTCGTCGCTTGAAAGGCAAAAACCCCGTCTTAGCTGAGTGTTTTAACCTGATGTCACGGGATGAAGCGCGTCACGCTGGCTTTTTGAACAAAGCTTTGTCGGACTTTAATCTGTCCCTAGATTTAGGGTTTTTGACTAAGAGTCGCAGCTATACCTTCTTTAAACCGAAATTCATCTTCTACGCTACTTATCTTTCTGAGAAGATCGGTTATTGGCGCTACATCACCATTTATCGCCATTTAGAAGCACATCCTGAAGACCGGGTTTATCCAATCTTCCGGTTCTTTGAAAACTGGTGTCAGGATGAAAACCGTCACGGCGATTTCTTTGATGCGGTCATGAAATCCCAGCCGCAAATGTTGAATGATTGGAAAGCACGGCTGTGGAGTCGGTTCTTCCTGTTGTCGGTATTTGCGACCATGTATCTCAATGACATCCAACGCAAGGACTTTTATGCCACCCTGGGATTGGATGCGCGAGAATACGATATCCATGTAATTAAGAAGACCAACGAAAACGCAGGTCGGGTATTCCCACTGATGCTGGATGTCGAGAATCCAGAGTTTTATGAACGGTTGGATGTTTGTATAAGCAATAATGAGAAGTTGGGTGCGATCGCTAACTCCAGCACTCCCAAATTCCTGCAATTCTTCCAAAAACTGCCGCTTTACATCTCCAACGGCTGGCAGTTATTGCGGCTGTACCTGATGAAACCAATTGATACTGTTTCTGCTCAAGGGGCAGTTCGTTAATTTATAAAAGGTTTGTGAAAACTTTGGTGGTTCTGCTGGTTGCAGAGCCACTTTTTTTGTCCTTTTTCAAAGCCAATGATTAGTGCGATCGCTAATTTACTGGTAGGCAAAAATCGGAGATAGTTGGTTAAAGGTAGTTTTGTAGTAAATACCTTGAGTTAAGCTGATTTTTCCATTCTGATTAAGTCTGGAGTCAATGTTTGATGCTTGGCTGCTTCTGCCTCGTAACATCTGAGAATCAGTGATGTCAGTTTATCTAAATCACTGACAGAGGAAATAATTACTTTTGATGCGGCATCCCCCAGAGAAGCCGATACTTCCTGCACTTCAAAGTTTGAAGCTAGCGACTTTACTTCATCTACACTTAGTCGAGTAATAAAACTTTTTTTCTGCGAAGACAGATATAGTCTCAGAAACCACCAAGTACTTTTGCCAAGATTAATGCCAAAATAAGACGTAGTATCTCTGTATTTGAGTTCAAAACTGTAGCTCTTTGAAGTTTGCGTAATCGCTTTAATTTTTTCAAAAGCTGCTATTTCTTCAGCAGTTGTTAATATTCTGGAGTCTTGAGGGTTTTGGGGTTGTTCCTCTTCTTCAATTTCTGATTCTACTTCAACTTTGACAGGTTGAGACATTTCTCTGCTAAGTGAGCTTGTCATTAAGTCTAGTAAACTTCCCTGAATTGACTTTTTAATAATTGGGCTGAATTTCTTAACAACTTTATTATTAATATTACCTGAGAATTCATACTTGGAGTCAGAAGCACGAAGTTCAGATACTAAAAAATGAATAAATTTTTCAGAAGGAGAGCGCAGAAGATTTCCTACAAGCTGAGTCATGCCTTTTACATATACCATTTCCTCTGCATGGTGAGTAATAGCTGCCACATCAAAAGTGTCACGGTGGAATACTTTAAGGTTCTCAATATCTTTAGCATCATATTCAAGGATGTTAAAAATGAAAAATGGCTCCTTGTCCATGATATTTTGGTGACGTAAGTCAGTAAAAAAACGGTATTCAATACCATTAGTGACGACAGCTACTTTTGCTGTCAAAAGTACATTAAAATATTTTCTTAATTGCCCATCGTGTGCATCAGCTTTTTGTCCACGAGCTTTTGCCTCTACGAGCATGACTATATTATTGTTAATAGCTAAAGCGTAATCTACTTTTTCAAACTGCCCTGCTTTTCTAGTAGCAAAATCCGCTACGTATTCGGGAATTACTTCACTAGGGTCATAGACATCGTACCCAACAGCACTCAAGAAAGGAACAATTAGTGCCATCTTAGCAGCTTCTTCACCAACAACTTGGTCAGCTCGCTTACGCACTTGTTCAGACACCTTAGCAATATCTTCAGCGAATCCCATCTTGTTTGCTCCTGGTAGATTAGTAAGTATTGATAGGTCTTTTTTGTAAAATAAGGGTGATTGTAAGGTGACGTAGTACATTTGAATTGAAAGTGTTAGTGCGATCGCCTTTCTTATCACTCCTATAAAAGTATTCCCAAATAAGTACCAGCCTGTAACACTCATGACTTGTTCACAGGTGCAATGGCATCGGTAATGAATAAAAATAAATCAGAATGATTTTTTATGAAGCTTCAGCCTCTGCGAGACGCGCAATGGGCAGACCAAAGTATTGCTGAGTCAATGAATTTTACTTTTTACTCAGCAATATTTTGCTGAGAAAGGTTTTCGTGAGTTTTTACGGATATAACAGAAGCCGACATTAGGATACACTGGCTTTTGAATACACCGGAAGTTCATCAGCGACTTAGTTTGTCGCTTCTGGTGACTTCCTTCCTAGTATCCTATTGCTTTTGGCTGTATGAAACTTACTCCAATCTACGGTAAGTCTCTCTGAAGAAGGTTTTTAGCATCTAAAACGACTGCCACTGTTTTGAGGCTATAGCCTTAGAATATTTACAAGCTTTACTTACGAATTAGCTCTCTCTAGATAAAAGTACCATTTTTGCTGTGTAAGCTGACATTCTACCTGTTTCATCTAGATTTGTGTAGCTTATTAACAAATCAACGGATTCATTAATATTAAGCCTGCTTTACTATTTAGTTTCTTAGCCCGACCTATTAGACAGCTAGAGTGTTCATTTCACTTTGTTCAATAGCTTTTAGCCCTTATCGCTCCCATGCTGACCCATCACCGCAAGCCCGTGTGCTTATCACTTATTTCCACTGACCTACCGATCTGGTCTGTTGTCGAAACTGCCGCGACATTGTATCAAAAAGATACCAATCGATTCCATTTATTGATGACCGCACCGCCTTTAATTAGCTGCGAAGTAGAGAGTGTCATAAGTCCAGAAGACACACTTCCCCAAAGTAAGAGCAAAGCTTATGCCCCTAACAGTCCTAGAATTTTATGGCTGGAGATTTCCCCTTATCGAGTCATCATGACTATGCAAGGTAACGCTCAAGTGAGTTACCGCCACTTTTGGGAACAGGGCGTTTATGGCATTAGTCGCTATTGGTTGCCAACTGAGTCATTGCAACCTAACGATCCGATTCGTTTACGAAATTTTACTCGTAGCTTAACTCTCAGCGGACATCCTTTGCCAGAAAATTTGCGGCTGGAATATGAATTGTGGGCGGAAAAAGTCCAATTAGGATGCTACATACTGAATTTGGAAATTAAACATTGATAGGTGTGGGGAGTGAAGAAGATAACAGGGTACAGCTTACAGGGTATAGATTATTCCCTATCACCTATCACCTGTCACCTGTCACCTCTCCCCTAATCTCGATGCCTAATCTTTCTTAACCAAAATAACTGGGTTGGTTTCCTGGTTTCCATTTAATATTGCAACCAACACTCGGCTTTTGCTCACTTGTAACAGGTTTACCCGCTAGCACTGCTTCAATAGCTGCGCGTAAATCTGCACCTGTTACAGGTTTACCGTTACTGGGGCGGCTATCATCTAATTGTCCCCGGTACACAAGTTGGCGTTGGTCATCAAATATAAAAAAATCTGGTGTGCAAGCTGCTGTATAAGCCTTCGCCGTTTCTTGGCTCTCGTCGTAGCATAAGGTGAAATTAAACCCTTGTTCTGTAACAAATGCTTGTAACGACTCTGGTGCATCATCTGGGTAATTTTTTGCATCGTTAGCACTAATAGCAACGATCGCTAAATCACTTGTAAAATAATCTCTTCCTAACTGCACTAATTCGTTTTGGACGTGTTTTACAAACGGGCAATGCCGACAAATAAACATTACCAACAGTGCTTTTTTATCTGCAAAGGTAGAAAGTGAAGTTGCTTTTCCAGATACTACTTCCGGTAGATTAAAATCTGGCGCTTTAGTGCCTAGCGGCAACATAGTTGAAGCAGTTAAAGCCATAGTTCACCCAATATTTTGACGCTGATAATTAACGGTTTTTGTTATCAGTATATTTTCACTCTAGCACTAAGTTTTCCATAAAATAAGAGACGGTAAATTTACCGTCTCTGATGATTTTTTGAGAGTTATGTTAAATAAATTAGTTTTTACAGACTTGCCAAAACACCAACAATACCGTGTCCTGTGAATACTTCTAATGCTATCAGAGAGACAAAACCAATCATTGCTAAACGACCGTTGAGCATTTCTGCATAAGGAGTAAAACCAGTGCGATCGCCTTGCTCATCTATATATACTTTTGGCTCGATCGCAAAGTTGTTCAGTTTGCCTTGGTCGTCAATTATAGCAGTGCTTGTACGCATGGGTTTTTCCCTGTCTTCTGTTTATGTTAATAACTGTAACAAAGTTATTAACATTTGTAAAGTATCTTCATCTAATTGAGTAGAAGTCCAAGGCAGAGAAGAGATATGATGATGAATCGAGTTCAAAGCCATGTCTAAGTACTCTGTCTAAGCAATCCCAGTCACCAATCCATTCCCCAACAGCTAATGCATCGATTTCGAGTAGAGGTTATTGCCAAAACACCAAACCCGCAGCAGGTGATTTATGCCGCGATGCACCAGGACTATACCGATGGGTTCGTGTTTGATGAGCGCGACTCCTGGCCCTCGGAATCACAAAGCGGCGAAGTTATTGTTAAGCGGCTTTTAGCGGGTGAGAGGGGACACTATGGGCCTTTAGAGCATCCCCAGATTGTTTTTAATTGTGGCTACTTTCCCCACAGTGTGATGCAGCAGGCGCGGACTCATCGCGTTTCTGTATCATTTGATGTACAATCTTTTAGGTATACAGGCAACCAATTTATTGACGTAGTAGAAGGTAAGAAAGACATAGAAGATGTTTTTTATCTACGTCCCGTTGGTTATTACACTGATAGGCAAGGTAAAAAGTATCACTATTCACTAGAGCAACGAGCAGCAGATTTGGAGTGGTGTTTAGAAGCAGCTAAACGATATAAAGCTGATTTTGAAGCGGGAATGTCTGAAGAACACGCTAGAGGTAAAGTGCCTTTTGACTATCGCCAGCATTTTGTAGTTAGTTTCAATTTAAGGTCTTTCTTACATTTTTGTGACCTGAGAAATAAGAAAGATGCTCAACTGGAAATTCAAAAGTTGTGTGAAATGATGTGGCCTCATTTTGAAGATTGGGCACCTGCGATCGCACAATGGTATGAAAAGCAGCGTCTAGGTAAAGCCAGGTTAGCACCTTAGATAATGGCTGAAAGTTGACATAATTTGCGGTAGGATAAGGCGAAGCGATTATCCTCGGAGTTATTGGGTTTGATTTCGGGCGATCGCATCTATTTTTTTTGATGAACAAAGCTGTCGATATTAGCACTAAAAAATTAATCAGCCTTGCACCAAATAATTAGGCAAAATGGGTAACAGGAATTCCCGACATTGTTACAGGCGAAATCTTAAATACAGAATTCCAATGGATTAGCCGACAAAGCGATGTTGTAATTCAGGCTGAAAGTCCCCAATACGGAAAATTTCTCATCCTCAATGAGTTAGTAATTACGCCACACATCAGAAATGCCGCGTCGGATGCGTGCTTATGCGGCTCTTGCGGAAGAGAAATATAAACTACAAACCTACCCTGTACTGATTAACATTCTCAAAATCACTAACAGTGAAATACCTACAAGCTTTGCATCAAATTTTATCGGTTTAAGAGCAATTCAAGATTACCGCGTAATCAATCTCTGGGAAGTTGATGTAAATATTGCTTTTGAGACGCCGTTACCGTCGCTGCTTCCCTTTGTACCAATTCTAAAAGGCGGAGAAAACGAGTCTACAATTAGGGAAGCATTGCGAATGCTACGTGCTGATGAGCAATTAAATCAACTTGAGACAGTTCTGGCATTTTTTGCAACCTTTGTATTAGAAAGTACTTTAGTTCAGGAAATCATGAGGTGGGATATGACAGTCTTAAGAGAGTCACCTTGGTATCAAGAAATTTTACGTGAGGGGCAAGCACGAGGAGAAGCAGAAGGAGAAGCACGAGGAGAAGCAAGAGGAGAAGCAAGAGGAGAAGTACGTGGAATAATCTCTAGTATCGAAACAAGTTTAGAGGCGAAATTTGGCAGCAATGGTTTGGAGTTGATGTCGCAAATTTCGCAAATTTCTGACTTAGGGCAATTGAAAGAGATTTTACGCAAGATTGTTGTAGCAAATACAATTCAAGAGTTACGGAATGTTTTGTAGGATAAAGCAAGCGATCGCACCAACTCCTGCCTGAGAGCTAGAATATGATGAAAGTTTAGACTATAAAATTTTCGAGTTATTACACTTAAAATTTTAATGAATGTCTGCAAGAGATATTTTCCATAATTTAGTTAGATTGGCTTTGCAAAAAGATGGCTGGACAATTACACACGATCCACTGTCTATTGATTTAGCAGATGGACAATTGCAAATTGATCTGGGTGCAGAACGGTTAATCGCTGCCCAAAAACAAGACGAAAGAATTGCTGTAGAAATCAAGAGTTTTGTTGCTCCTTCTGCAATTTACGAATTTCATACAGCTTTAGGACAATGTTTAAATTATCGAGTTGCACTAAAACTAAAAGAACCAGAGCGAGTTCTCTATTTAGCAGTTCCGCTAGCAACTTATGAAGATTTTTTCTCACGGCAATTGCCACAACTGAGTATTCATGAATATCAATTGAAACTGCTAGTATTTGACCCGGAAAATGAGGTAATTGTACAATGGATAAACTAGCAAAGTATAGACAAATCATCCAGCAAGTTTTGACAATTCATGCTCAGATTAAACCTGCCTATGGTGAAATCGAACGACAAACTATTTTTGATGTGCAACAAAATCATTATCAAGTTGTGAATACGGGGTGGGAAAATCGTCGTCGAGTTTATGGCTGTTTAATTCATCTAGATATTCGAGATGGTAAGATTTGGATTCAGTATGATGGGACTGAGATTGGCGTGGCTAATGAATTAATAGAGTATGGTATTCCTAAGCAAGATATAGTGCTGGCTTATCAGCCTCCTTATATGCGAAAGCTGACAGAATTTGCAGTGGGATAAAGCAAGCGATCGCACTTTGATTTTTGGGTATGATTTAGAGCGATCGCACAATAGTTAGCAAAGCAGGATCTAAGTAAGGCAAGATTAGTTTCTTGTCATTTAGACTTTAGCTAGAGTTACAATCTCTAGCTGATCCTGATATTTCCCCTGTCTTGCTTCATAACTAATAGCGCAGGGTTCGCCTTCTAAAAATAGCAATTGCACCACTCCTTCATGAGCGTAAATGCGACAGTCTGCGCTAGAAGAATTGGAAAATTCTAAAGTTAAATGACCTCGCCATGCAGCCTCAGCAGGCGTTAGGTTTGCTATTATGCCACAACGTGCATACGTAGATTTTCCAATACAAATTACAGTAATATTCTCAGGAACCTCTAGTTTTTCTAGAGCAACCCCAAGTCCATAGGAATGAGCAGGTAAAATAAAATAACTGCCATTAGCATCGGTATGCAGTGCTGTTGGCTCCAGATTTTGAGGATTAAAGTTTTTGGGATCGACCACAGTTCCGGGAATGTGACGAAAAATGCGGAACTCGGCCGAAGAAAGGCGTATATCGTAGCCATAAGAAGATAAACCGTAGCTAATTACATGTTTAACTGCTACCGATCCATCTTTTTGCACTTTTCGGATTAAACTTGGCTCAAAGGGTGAAATTAAACCCTGTTGAGCCATTTCAGTAATCCAGATATCGTTTTTAATCACAACTTCACAGCTAATTCAAACGGAATTACTAGGATATCCTGAATTGAGTCTTTTGTTTAAGGTCGATAACTCCGACGGATTTCTGTAATTTGATCTGCTACATCTAAGAGGGATTTTGGCATCTCTGGCCCTGTGAGAATAATATCGACGTGGGGAGGGCGTTTTGCCAAAAACGCTAAAACTTCTGTTTCAGGAATTAAACCAAAGTTAATCGCTAAACTTAACTCATCTAACACCACGAGAGAATACTTACTCGCACACACAACTTGTTGTGTATACTGCCACAGCTTTTGTAAGGCTTGATTTTCTGTATCGTCTAAATGTGGTGTATCGATACAACGAGGCAAATCACACCGAATCCAATCTAAATTTTGTCCTAATTGTATAGGTCGATCTTGTCCTTGGCGGATACCTCCTTTGAGAAACTGTACTATTAATACTGGGGTTCCTTGTCCAGCTATTCTCAGTGATTGAGCCATCACGCTCGTAAAAAAGTTACGATGTGAGCTAGTGAAAACTTGTACTAGACCTTCAACTGGATATGGTAGAGTTAGGGTTGAATTGATACTTTGAGTTTCTAGCTGGGCAACCATAAAGTTAAGTTCAAAAAAATACAATAAGTAAAGGGTTATTACTGGCAGTAAAACTGACAAATTTGCCTGTATAATCAATCTGTTTTTCACAGGTATGGTGGATTTGGCAAATTGCATTCTTAGTCAACACTAGGTTTGTATTGAAGTCAAGAGTTCTGCTTGATTTACAGCAGATTTCAGGTAAATGAAGTACATAGACAAAACCCGAAAGCCTGTAGAGACTTTGCATATAACGTCTCTAGATGTAGTTTATAAAACCGCTAACTGCTGTAAGTTTTCGTCTTTCCTCTGTAATGAGTTGTAAAAATGAAAACATAAAATCTCTAGTTCCAATTATTTAAAAAAGCTAGGCACAACGCCTAAAAATCGCTAAATATTAAATTTGTCGGTTGTTTGGGCAAAACAGACTTAGCTAGTAGTGAATTTGACAGGATGAGGAGTAAATCGTTGTGAGATTGGTGATTCTGGGAGGTTCAGGATCGGGGAAAAGCACTCAAGCACAGAGGCTTTGCAGATACTTTGATATTCCTCTGATTTCCACAGGTGAGATTTTACGAGAAGCAATATCTGGCAATCAGCCCCTGCCGGAATTTCGATGGTTGGAAGCCGATCCCCGGACTTCTCTTTCGGTTTACGCTAGCTTGAGTGAACTAGGCTACCACGCACGACCCTACATGCAAAAAGGGGAGTTAGTTCCAGACGAAATGATCATTGAATTGATCCGAATTCGCCTCAGACAACCAGATATTAACTGCGATTGGGTGTTAGAAGGCTATCCCCGTACTGCCTTCCAAGCTGAAGAATTAGATTTTTTATTGGATGATTTAGGGCAAAAGTTAGATTGGGCAATTTATCTCCAAGTCCCGGAAGCAGTTATGGTTAGTCGATCCTTGGGGCGATCGCTACCAGATGACCAACCAGAAATCGTACAGCGCCGTGTAGAATTATTCTACGATCGCACTATTCCCATCCTAGAATATTACGACCGTCGTCGCTGCTTGTTGACCATCAACGGCGACCAATCACCAGAAATGGTACAGCAAAATATTTTGACTCTGCTTTCAGTTCCTTGAAGAGTGCTGAGTGCTGAGTGAGGAGTGCTGAGTGAGGAGTTAGGAAGAATTCTTTCCAATGCCCAATGCCCAATAACACTAAAGTAATCTTAAGGCAGTATTGTAAAACTTGAGGCAATTCCAATGGCTTGGCAGCGTCCTGACGGTCGGATTTCTTACGAACTACGTCCGATTAGCTTTCACCCCAGTTTCACCCGCTTTGCCCCCGGTTCTGTTCTTGCAAGATGCGGTGATACGCAAGTACTTTGTACTGTTAGTGTTAATAAGGGAGTTCCAAAGTTTCTTGAAGGATCTGGTAAAGGCTGGCTAACCGCTGAGTATCGAATGTTACCATCAGCTACTCAAAAACGCCAAGAAAGGGAATTATTGAAATTATCTGGACGGACGCAAGAAATTCAACGTCTAATTGGACGTAGCTTACGTGCAGCAGTGGATTTTGAGGCACTGGGAGAACGCACGCTGACTGTGGATGCTGATGTGTTGCAAGCAGATGCCGGAACTCGAACAACAGCCATTACAGGCTCGTTTGTGGCGTTGGCTCATGCAGTCTCTAAATTATTGCAAGAGGGCGTATTGGAGCGATCGCCTTTGTGTGGACAGGTAGCAGCAGTTTCCGTAGGATTACTGGAGGGAGAGCCATTTTTGGATTTAGACTATATTGAAGATGTGGCTGCAACGGTAGATTTTAATGTGGTGATGAATCACCATCTGGGAATCATTGAAGTCCAGGGAACAGCCGAAGAAGGCAGCTTTAGCCGCACTCAGCTAGATCAACTGCTAGATGTCGCCCAAAAAGGAATTCAGGAATTGTTAATTGCCCAACGTGAAGCGATCCCTAACTGGGAAACGTTGTTTGTGATTAATTAGTTTTATTAATTTTTAATAAGAATTAATAAATGTATCCTTTATGGCGTTAATCAACAAAGTATCAAGTAACTGGATGTAAATAAAAATAATCATGACAGTAGTTAGTACGACTGACTACTGAAAACTTACCCTTGAAGGTGATAAGGATATCTATGTTTTTCCAGTCTACTTAATCCACTATGTTAAATGTTTCAAAAGTTAAAAAGGGGGATTGTAATAAGTTCGGTATTGTATTGCCAGAAGCCAGCAATATGATGATGAAGCCATGAATAAAACCGTTGAAGTTCTACCGGATCAACCGACGCTGGTTGCACGAGCGCTAGAATTAATTCTGTCCAAGTTAGAAACTGCGATTGAGCAGCGTGGGCGGTTTACCATCGCCTTGTCTGGTGGCAGTACACCTAAACCGTTATACGAAGCAATTGCTACTCAAAAACTACCTTGGGATAAAATTCATATATTCTGGGGAGATGAGCGTTACGTACCACCAGATCACCCCGATAGCAATGAACTGATGACGCGTCGTGCGTGGCTAGATCGCGTTGACATCCCAGCGGCTAACATTCACCCCGTACCAACTTTAGAAGCCAATCCAGAACTGGCTGCTGCCAAGTATGAACAACATCTCAAAGAATTTTTCCATTCTTCTGGGATCGAGTTTCCCCCCTTGGATGTAGTATTACTAGGAATGGGTGATGATGCACATACCGCATCTTTGTTTCCCCATACAGAGGCTCTTAAAGTACGCGATCGCCTTATAACTGTGGGTAACAAAGACGGAAACCCCAGGATAAGTTTCACATATCCCTTCATCAACTCTGCTCGTAGCGTGATTTTTCTGGTTGCTGGTGCTAATAAACGACCAGCTTTAGCTCAAGTCTTTGCACCTGTAGCTGATGACTTCACTTACCCATCCCGCTTAATTAAGCCCCAAGGAGAACTTTGGTGGCTGCTGGATGCGGCAGCAGGTTTGGAACTTCAACATTGAAGAATGGGGAATTGGGAGTGCTGAGTGCTGAGTGCTGAGTGCTGAGTGCTGAGTTAGGAGTTAGGAGTTAGGAGTTAGGAGTTAGGAGTTACTATTATTTCCCCTGCCCCTCTGCTCCCCTGCCCCTCTGCTCCTCTGCTCCCCTACCCCTCTGCTTCCCCTGCTCTCCTTTCCCGCATAAGAGTGTCCAATTCATTGTTCCATTAGCAGTAATTGCTAGAATCTAAAGCTAGGGCCGCCCTCTGCTTGCCAGTCCTAACTATATTTATGATGATCTTGAACAAAGGCTAAATATCGATGATCGTCTGCCCTAATTGCAATCATCCCAACCCTGACGGCGCTGTTCAGTGTGAAGCTTGTTATACACCGTTACCTGCGACTACTAATTGTCCCAGTTGTGGGGCAACTGTGCAGGCAGATGCTGCATTCTGTGGTCAGTGTGGCTATAACCTTCACTCCGCAGGAGTTCCACACGTTCATCCCGCAGTAGCTACAACAGTCACTCCCAATATTCCCGTGGAAGTACCAGCGTTAGTTCCACCCGATCCACTATTAGAACTTTTACAACCAGATGCCTTGGGAATGAGCGGTTCTACCAACTCCCGTCCTCCCGAATCATCTTTACCACCAACAGAGGTGGAAGTTCCGCCAGAACCAGCGCCACAGTTACCTGTTACAGTCAGTAGTCCCCCAGAGGCAGCGTCAACCGTTGTAGCTCAACCCGTAGTCTCTGGACAAAGTAGTATTCCGACTCCACCACCTGTGGAGCCAGCACCAGCCTCTGAAGCCGAAGTATCCCCGCCAGCAGCACCAGCACCAACTGCAACTGCTGCCAGAACGCAATTGCAGCAGGTTACAGCGCGGTTACTCCACGTTCAAAGCGATCGCTTAATTGAATTGCCGCAAAATTTCTCTGTGATTCATATCGGCAAGCCCAATGACCGGATTCCTCCAGATATAGATGTTTCAGGATTTCCCAATTCCGAAATTGTCTCGCGGATTCATGCAGATATTCGCGTCGAGGGGGATGCCCATTATGTAGAGGATGTGGGAAGTTCTAATGGCACTTACATCAATAATTTGCCACTTTTACCAGGGAACCGTCATCGCTTGCGACCAGGCGATCGCATCAGCTTGGGTAAAGGAGACTTGATGACATTCCTCTTTCAACTTGCTTAACTGATTCTTGCTAAATTGTAACATCAGTCTAAGTATTTTCTGCCCATCCTCCGGCATCCATTTTGGAGGAGAAACAAATGAACTGCATCAGATAAGCGACGGGTAACTATGTTGTTATTGATAGCACTATAGTTGACAGCCGTCGCTTCGATGTGCAAATTATTACATTGTCCAGCAATTCCATTACCTTAATAATTACACTAGGATGGATGGAAATACACTGCCAATGAGTGATCTATGAGGGAACCAAGTAAAAATTTTGAAACCTTGCTCGCTAAAGAAGCCCCGCCAGTTGTTGAACGTATGGGGCTAACCTGGCTAGTTGCAGCAGCGATCGCAACTGCTTTATTGTGGCAAGTACCAGGAGGGGATTATATCTTATACCCATTTACAATTCTGGCAACTTGGTTTCATGAAATGGGTCATGGCTTAATGGCACTGCTATTAGGGGGACAGTTTCAGAGGTTGCAGATTTTTAGCAATGGTTCCGGTGTCGCAACTTATGGCATCCGGTCGTCATTGGGGCCAATTGGCCCAGCAATAATCGCCGCAGCTGGGCCAATGGGGCCACCTCTTGCCGGTGCAGCTTTGATTCTAGCTTCCCGCAGTTTTACAGCAGCAACCCTCTGTTTAAAAATTTTAGGAAGTTTTTTGCTGTTGTCCACATTAATTTGGGTGCGTTCCTGGTTTGGATTGGTGGCAATTCCTTTACTAGGTTTAATAATCTTGGGTATTGCTCTGAGAGCACCTCGCTGGGCGCAAGGGTTTGTCATTCAATTTTTGGGTGTACAAGCTTGTGTAAGTACGTATCATCAACTTGATTATCTATTTAGTAGTTCTGCTGGTTCCCTGGGAATTTCTGATACAGCGCAAATGCAGCGATATTTGCTTTTACCTTACTGGTTTTGGGGCGGGTTAATGGCGATCGCATCTCTGGTGATTTTAATCCAAAGTCTCCGCGTTGCTTATCGTTCTGAGTAATCAGTAAGAGTGAGTAAGAGGCAGCATCAAAGCGATTTCAGAACTAAAGTAAAAATTTATCAGTATAATAGCCTGGATATTGTTAAAAAATTCGCCGCTAATAACTTTTACCTTCGCGGTTCGATACCCTAAACATGTCCACCCAACCCATAATTCAAAGCATATACACCGATGGTGCTTGCACCGGCAATCCTGGCCCTGGCGGTTGGGGTGTTGTCGTTTACTTCAGCGACGGCTCAATCCACGAAATGGGCGATGCATCCCCTCATACCACTAATAATAAAATGGAGATGCAAGCTGCGATCGCCGCCCTTCAATTTCTGCAAACATCTCAACAAGCCCAACCCATCACCCTTCATACCGATAGCGAATACTTGATTAACTGCGTTACCAAATGGGTGAAAGGCTGGAAAAATAAAGGCTGGAAAAAGTCAGATGGTAAACCCGTTCAAAACCAAGACCTTTTAGAAATCTTAGATGAACTCAATACCCAACAAGTAAAATGGCAATACGTTCGGGGACATTCTGGTAACATAGGTAACGAACGTTGTGATGCGATCGCTCGCACTTATGCTAGTGGCAAAACCCCTGCTCTACAACAATTATCTTCCACAGAATTTTATAAATCTTTACCTTCCACAAATGAAATAAATGTAGCAAAAGTAGCTGATTATGAAAAAAACTCTAGAATAACTAACCAAAATCCGCAAAAAATCAGTACTTCTGCACCAGAAATAACCGTTATGGAACCATCAACCGGGCCAACTGCGGCCGTAACCGATGAAAAACCGCCAGAAATGAGGGTTTCGCAACTCCGCAGCTTGGTCGAAACTCTGCGTATAGCTGACGAAATTTCTGAAAAAGGCTACTTAATCACCAGTTCTGAGTTAGCAGACTTGATGGATGTCCACGCCAGCGCTGTCACCAGTCGTGGAGATCAATGGCGCTGGCGAAACTGGATAGTGTCACGGGTACGCCGTGAAGGAAATCAAATTCTTTGGGAATTGGAACGCGGGGATCAAGTAGGAGGGGAAGAGGAGTAGGGAGTGCTGAGTGCTGAGTGCTGAGTGCTGAGTGCTGAGTGCTGAGTGCTGTTAGTGATAGCGGGGCGTTTAGCCCGTGCTGAGTTTTGAATTTTTAACTCCTCACTCTAAACTCTTCACTGCTCACTCCCTACTCTCTACTCAGCACTCACAACTCACAACTCAGTACTATACTTGCGTCCTCGCCACTCGCGCGGGGTACGGAATGCAGATAAAAAGATTCGCAGCACAGCTAAGGGATCAGCCAAAGGGGAAAGCCAGAATAACCAGCTGCCTTTAGCGTTTGTGCGATCGTAAGAAGGTGCGATCGCTATTAGCATCGCAAAGCGAATCACCAACAGGAATAAATTCAGCCCCAGCAGCAAGAGTGGGGGAGTGGACGAATATGAGAGTGTGGGAGTAATCAACAAAAAAGTCAGGACGATTAAAAAGGGTAGACCTTGAACAGATGTGAGTAGCCATAAATCTCCCCACAACTGAGAGCGAGAAGTTGCATCTTTAAGATCGAGACTCCGCCCCCATTCTTTCCACGTCTCCATCGCCCCTTCATACATACGTACCTTTAATACCTTGGCACCATCTAAAAAGCCGACTTTATAACCTTGGATAGCAATATTGCGTGCCAAGGTGACATCATCACAAAAAGAATTACTCGCACTGCTATAACCACCCACAGCAGCTAAAACGGAGCGACGACACAAAAAACATTGGCCATTTGCCATTACCCGTTCTGGTTGCTCTGTATTGATCCCCGCCGGGTCAAATCGATAAAGCAAAGTCATCAACAAAGCAGGTTGTAGCCAGCACTCCCCAGGATATTTGAGGATGAATTGGGGTGAAAGAGAAACCAAATCATAGCCTTGTGCTTCGGCTGTCTTCACTAAACCAGCAACTAAACCAGGATGCGGTTGGATATCAGCATCCAGCCCCAAGAACCATTGACTTGCCTCGGAGCTATATAGAAAACCGTTATGCAAGGCCCAAGGACGCCCCACCCAACCAGAGGGTAAGGGATCATCTGTCATCACGCGAAAGCGCGGATCTTTCTGTTGTGAGGCTTTTACTAAGTCGGGGGTGCCATCACTGGATTTACTGTCTACAACCATAATTTCCCGAACTTCATAGCTTTGCTGACTTAAACCAGCCAACAGAGGGCTAATGCGAAGTGCTTCGTTCAGTGTAGGAACAACTATGCTAACCTTACCCAAAAGTTCAGGTGTTGGCTGTTGTGGTTCTATTGGAGGATGGCGTCTTGGCCCTTTTAACAGGCGTGAAAACAGAATCGCTGTTGCTGGTACTTGGATAAGTAGCAACAAAAGAGAGATAGCGTTTTCTGCTATCAAAGCGTTGTCATTAGTCATTAGTCATTGGGTATGGGGCATTGGGCATTGGGTATGGGATTGGATATAGAAGCAGAGGGGAAAGACTTACTGCAACTTCTCCTCTGCTCCTCTGCTCCCCTGCTCCCTCTGCCTCCCCACTCCCGACTCCCTAATTTCTAGGCTTATTTCAAGGCAACCTCAACCTTTGCTACTGATACTTCTTTGGTTGCTGGCTCAACAGTAACTTGAGCCGGTGTGGTTGAACTCCTTGACCACAGCACCACAGCCGGAACCACACCTAGCAATAAGCCGAGTAATACAGGGATAGAGAATCCAGCTGCCAAGCTGAGTCCGGCGGCGAATGCAAAGTTAGTTAAATAAACGACTAATGGCAGATTGAGTTGCGATCGCTCTAATTTAATTGAGGCATTTCTCCACAATAATCCTGCCACACTCATAAACAGAGCGCTAGTACCAAACCAACCTACATAGTTTTGGTAAGGTGTTCCAAAGAAAGCTCCTGGTTGTTCCCAATACCAGAAGGGCAGAGAAGTTTGACTCATAGCCGGTTCAAGGGCAAAGTCCCAGCAAGTGAAGAGTAAAGCACCAACGGCGATCGCAGCAATATGGCGACCCCAACTGGGTTTTTGAGCCACTTGCAAACCAGTTCTCGCAATTAAATAAGACGACAGCCCAACATAAAACCAAGATAAAGGAATTGTGAAAGGCACTAGCCCTCCAATCTTATAACCCAAGCCACTCAAGTAGCTATAATCACCAAATGGAAACCCTGTACTAGTTCCCAGTAGTTCACTTCCCAAAGAGATAAACATTGCTGGTAGCATAAATGCTAGCCAAGTTCCTAATCCCAACGTCCGGTAGGCATAAATAGAGACAGCTACTGTCCCTAAGATGATATCAACTACACCACCGCCAGCCATACTTAACTGTACGGCAGTTTCTCCTACCTGCGATAAGTTGAAAATTATTCCGGCATTAGGTACTACCAGTAGCATCCCTACGAGTCCAAAGGCTTTTGACGCGATATGACCAATGAGGCATACGCGTTCAGCAATAATAAGTTGTTTCATGATAATTCCTTAACAAGATGTGACACGCGGCTACTCGGCTGCTAACAGTTTACAAATCTTTAACTACTTTGTACCGCAATTCTCGACAAACTTGTTTGGCTTTCTTGTAAACAGCATAAAAGTCTATTGATTGAAGTTATAAAATATGATGCTAAACTTACTAGTTTAAGCCATATATTCAAAATATACATAATTTTATCTCTAAAAACTTCTGGTTTTTTGTCTCACTGATACCCGTATCGGAAAAACTCCTTTGATACTGGGATATCCTTAAGGAAGGATAATTATCATAAACTGAGCAAGTCCTCAAGCAAAATAAAGTCTTGAGTTACTACACTTAATTTATGCGATAAGACCTTAACCCTGTACTAGAAATATAAACCCATGTCAATTTTGAAAAGAGTTCCTTGGGTGTCCCTGGCGCTAGTACTGCTGAGTTACAGTACTTTGGGCTGGGTAATATCAGAAACACGTGCTCCTATATTTGTGTGGGTGGCAACTGTAATTGCTATCTTGTTTTTAATCATAACGTTGACCGCTCCTTGGCCGAAGATGACATATTATTACAGTCTTTTTCTGCAATCAAATACCAGGTCTTTCGGCGTTGCCGTCTTAGCAGCTTTCTTATTCTTTATTATGATTGCCTGGTTTCGGGTATTTCTTGATACTTTACTCATCATTTCAGCGACTATATTAGTCAGGATAGATTTTCAAAGAGCGGGTCTTAGGGAAGGGTTAGCTTTTTCGACTGCCTCTATCTTTTCATTGGGAGGTTTAGCTTTGGGTGCGCTAATCTACAAGTTCATATATTCTCAAATTCCGCTGACGTGATGAAGTATACCCGAAAAAGGAAGCGATGCCTGAGTTGGGTTGGTTCAATACTTACTTGGGTTCAAAATGCAGGCTGTTCAAACAGAAGTAGAGATAGGAAAAAATCCATAATAAAAATAGATACCCAACTAGTAACAACTGCTTTTGTTGCCGATTCTCCTACTTCCTTTGCTCCCCCTCTCGTAGTTAAACCCCAACTACAGCCAATGACAGCAACCAGCACTCCAAAAATAAACCCTTTGAGCAAAATAATAAACAAATCTGACGGTTCTAAAAAATTTCTAACTGATTCTAAAAATGTTTCGGGAATAATTTGGTAGAACTTTGATGCGGCAAAAACTCCGCCAATGATGCCTGTAACTAAAGCCAAAATCGTCATCAAAGGCACCATCAAACAACAAGCAATTACTCTAGGAAGTACTAGATAATCAATTGGATCGGTTTTGAGCATATAAAGTGCATCAATTTGCTCGGTAACTCTCATTGCACCTATTTCTGCTGCAAAAGCAGAACCTACTTGTCCCGCCATAATACTAGCGGTCAAAATTGGAGCTAATTCTCTACAAAAAGCTAAGGCAAAAGCACCTCCTACTGCATCAACAGCCCCAAATCGCACTAATTCTCTCGCTGTTTGAATAGTAAAAATCATTCCTGCAAAACCGCTGACAAGGAGAACTGGAGAGATAGAACCTGGTCCAGCGGTAACAAGATGTTGCAAAATCTTGCGATAGTAGGTTTTCCCTTGGAGTAAATGTAGCCACACTTGACCAAAGAGCAGTATTGCTGCAAAACAGCGTGTAATCCCAGATTGCTCAAATTTTGTTTTTGGTTGCAATTTTATCGTCCTTACGACTGACTTTTTTTGCACATTTGTTGTTATGTCAATTTTCCAAAATCAGACTACAGATACAAATGGTGGGAACCCAGCCAGATGTAATCTGACTTTCTCAATTAACGTGAGTTCGATGAACCTCTCCCTCCCAGCCTCCCTCTGGGAAACGGAAAGGGAGGAGCAACGAAAAATTCAGCTTTTTGCTCCCCTCTCCGACACGGAGAGGGGTTGGGGGAGAGGTCAAATAAGACTTGTCGAACTCACGTTCAATTAACTCATGCATTGTATGCTATGGGGTTGCAATCTCTCGTCCGTCAAACTAGGAAAAGTAATTGAATCAACTCAAAGGGTTGAAAAATCTAATAATATTTCCAAATAATGTTAAACAATTTTTTATGAGCAGGATTAAATACATAATATTTTTGTTGCTATTAATACTACCTTTCTCCGTGGTACATCCGGCTTTTGCATCTGTATGCCGCAATTACGCTGTTTACGACGGTCTACGCCACCAGATTTGCATTCTCAGTATCAGCCGAAGTGCCAAAAATTATTGGGAATACAAAGCAATTGTTAGCGTAGATGGCATAAAAAGACCTACAGAGGTTTACAATTGTCGCGAACGAGTCAAGCTTCAACAAACTGGGACTGTTTTGCCTTTTGAGCAAAAAGGCCCTGGTGAGATGATATGCAGCTTTTTTAATTCTTCTCGGCGATAAACACGCGCCAGATAATGAAGACGGTAAAACCTAGATAGGTGAATACTGTTAGCCATTCTTGCCAGCTACCAAATGCATTGTTCATCAGCCAAAAGCCGGAAAATTAATATTTATCAATCCTACACGCTGATGCTACCAGTAGTAGATTGCTGTATTTTAGGAGATCAAAGAAGACTAGTCAAAAATTCTTAGCTAATTTTCCGGAATGGGTAACAATGGCGTGGTAGTAAATATCAGAACATCGATATTATACTGAACCTCTATAACTAACCTTCGGGGAATATATCCCCATTGTTTTCCCTCAAAAACCCGGTCATAAAGACCGGGTTTTTGGTGTTTATACCAAGTTCCAGGCGAGCAAGTCAGGGACAGAGGGCTGGCTACGCCAACGCAGCACTTCTTTAAACTGGTTGCGTATCAAATAAAACTATTGCCCAGAAACTTTTAAGAGATTTTATTGGTCTGATTCTCCAAATTCTGTAAAAATTAACCAATGTCATCTTCTGCTCAAGGTATTCCCGGATTACCCGATTTGACGCATCCAGTTGAGCTTGTTCAATTTGGAACCCAAGCGCTCAAAGCTTCACTGTTATTAGTATTTTTGGTGGTAGCTTTGGGAGTTGCGATCGCACTTATCAGTTTTTCTCTGCGTCGCAGCCAGCCGGAACAATTTATATTCATTGGCGAATGGGCTGTTCGTTATTCCCAACTGTTGCGGGGATTACAGCATTTAACTCTAGTATTAGTTCTGTTAGTTCCGGGATTTTTTCTCTGTTCGACTTTGAGCAATCGATATCACCATTGGGAACAAACAAAGGTGGCTCAAGTAGCTGAAAGTGTCGCAGGTGAAAAGCTCGAACAATCTGCCCCGCAAGTCCGCTACACTATCCAGGAACCATACTCTTATACCACGCAAGCCAATGGCAAAATAGTCAAAGTCAATGATACGCGAGAGATTAACCGCTTTTTAACGCTGGGTGGTTCGCAAATTCAAGTCAAGCTAGACCAAAGCGTAGATGTTCCAGGCCGCAGTTCAATTTATCGCGTGGAATACACTGCTGATTATAAAGTAGTTAACCAACTCAAGGATATTAATAATTTCTTTTTTGAAGCATCGCCGCCTAACGGCTACACACTGCTTGCTGGCTACAAAGTAGAGCGTAACGGTAATAGGCTACAACAAACTAATCCGGGAGACTATGGCTTTCCCTTCCAGTTGCAACCGGGAGAAGAAACCACCTTTCGAGTCACCTATCAGGCTCAAGGCGGGCCTCGCTGGGTTTACAGCGCCGCAGGACAGTTGCTTTCTAATTTTCGCCTCACAGCAATTGCCAACTTTGCACCGGCTGATTTTGCTAGTGGTGTTGTACCGAATGAGATTAAAGTTAACGGACGCAGTACTCAGTTTACTTGGATATTTGACGATAATGTTTCAGTCAAAAATCCCTTTGGAGTCTTTACCAACACCGAACCCATTCGTCATACTGGCATCATTCCCCGGCTTTTATTACTAGCCCCGGCAATATTTTTGTGGTGGATATTATTGTTATATTTGTCACTGCCAATGAGTTTTAGAAATATTGCGATCGCTGGTAGTATTTTCTTTGCTTGTCTGTTGACTTTGACCTATCTAACTCGCATTATCAATGCTCAGTTGGCTTGGACTTTAATTTCCATCATTTTACTAATTTTAACATGGGGATTGGGAGCTAGCCGCAGTGCTTCCCTGGCTGCGATCGTCGCCACTATTGCTGGAGCAGTGCTACCTATTTTTGGATTATTAGTACCGTTTAGCGGACTAACCCTTAGTTTAGCGGGTTTGCTTTCAGCGGTTTGGCTAGCAGTTCGTCACTGGTATGGCAATACTTTTTGGTTAAAGGGGAAAGGGGAAAGGGAAAAGGTTTGAATTTACCTTTACCCCAAACCTAGTAACCTTTCTCCCAGACCAAAAAAGATATTGTTGGGTTTATCCGAAAAGTATTAACTGGTATGGCTGGTACAGTTTGCACCCAGAAGATCAAAGATTACAGACTCAGAAAAATGCTAAAGATTAGATGATTCCGCTATGATTAGCAAAGTTTTAGCGTGGGGCATTTATGGATAACGATTTACTCGCTTTCTTTGCGGCTGCTGGGTTACTCATTCTTTATCTTATCTTCTCAGCCTTAACTGAAATGGGGACTAAATTACCTTGGAAGAAATAAGCTGATGGGCTAAAAAGTTTACACTTCTAAACCTGATTGGGGTTGGAAAAAAAGTAACCATCATTTAGGCTTGGTTAATATATTTATTGTTCGAGATAGTGCCAAATGCGCGATCCACAAAATAACCACATTAAAATTGAGCCGGCAACCCTCGTTTTGATTGTATCTGTCTTAATACTTTTGCCTCTGCTGGTTGTTGGTTTTTTCTCGCAGTGAAGTTAGCCCGATGCTCTTTTTCTCAGGTGCGTTAAGCTACTGTTAACGCACCATATATCAAAACTACTTAGGCAAAACCTGCCGCAGTGCTGCTAAAAGTTGGTCAACGCTTTCCTTTCGACTATTAAAGCCCATCAATCCCACGCGCCAAACAAGACCCGCGAGTTCGCCAAGACCACCGCCAATTTCAATATTATGTTCATTGAGTAACTGTCGAGCGATCGCTTTACCATCTACGCCGGGTGGAATGCGGACAGTGGTAAGCGTTGGCAGTCTATACTCTTGCTCAACGTGCATACTCAGTCCTAAATTCTCTAAACCTTCCCAGAGATATTCTACGTTCTTTTGATGCCGCTGCCAGGAATTTGCTAATCCCTCTTCTGCAAGCAAACGTAGTGCTTCCCGCAATGCATAGTATAAATTAATAGGTGCTGTGTGGTGATAGGTGCGTTCAGCACCCCAATACTTGCCCAGCAACAACATATCTAAATACCAGTTTGCAACTTTCGTTTGCCGCTGTTGCAATTTCTCAACTGCACGCGCACTCATGGTAAAAGGAGAAGCACCAGGTGGGCAACCTAACCCTTTTTGGCTACAGCTATAAGCTAGGTCAACTCCCCAAGCATCCAAAAACAAGGGGACGCCGCCCAAACTTGTCACCGTATCCACTAATAACAAAGTGCCAAATTCACTACACAAATCAGCGACCCCTTCCAACGGTTGACGTGCGCCCGTGGAAGTTTCGGCATGAACTAGAGCTAAGATAGCTGGACGATGAGTTTGTAAGGCAGTTTGGAGTTCATCCAAGTTGAAGACTTGTCCCCAAGGTTTGGTAATGGTTCGCACATCAGCGCCATAACGTCCAGCCATATCCACAAGGCGATTACCAAAGTAACCAGCTACACCAATTAAAACTACATCACCGGGTTCTACAGCATTGGCGATGGTTGCTTCCATTGCAGCTGTTCCCGTACCGCTGACTGCAATGGTAAGTGAGTTTTCTGTTTGCCATACGTAGCGTAGCAACGACTGAATTTCATCCATGAGTGCGAGAAAAGTTGGGTCAAGATGCCCAACGGGTGAAGTATTCATCGCTTGGAGAACTGTGGGATGGGCATTAGATGGCCCTGGCCCCAACAGCAGACGGGATGGGATTTCTAACGGCGTGAGTTGCAAGCGCCCGGAGTCGTTAATTGAAATTGTTTGCGTCATAAATCTCTCTTCATTTAGACGATACTTACCGGATCATATAGGAATCCGATTTCATTCCTGAACTTACTTGTATAGGGAGGGAACAGGAAATCTGGAAATAGGGCATTAGACTTCTTGGCATTTGTCGGGAAAAGGGTAAAGGGAAAGGGGGAAAGGTTTGTTCTTTTCCCTTTTCCCACAAGAGTGCAAAAAGAACTTTTGCAAGAGGTCTATTGCAGAATAGTGGTATGAATTGAGACAAGCAGGGGAAACTGGGGGAAAATTTTGGACGTTGCTAAATCATCCCGCAAATATGCAACGTCGGGATATAGATGTGTACTGAGTTTTTTTATCAAAAGTTTCAGCTACTTTCTATGCCCAAAATTTCTAAATCTTCATTAATTAAACTAGTGGATTTACCGAGGGAAAGGATTTATTTTATTCCTACATTGAAAGTGAAAGCAACTACAAGAAATGATCTGCAAAAAGTTTCATTTTTGCTAAATATCAGGGATTTACTCTTAGACAATTATGATAAAGCATAGTAGCAATAAAAACCTTACTATACACAAAATATCTCACAGCATTAATATTAAACCAACTTTAGACTTGTATCCTACTCGCCTAGTTTTTATTGACCCACAGGTCGATGACTACCAAAGTTTGGTAATGGGTGTATTACCAGAGACCTCAGTTGTAGTCTTAGATGCCAACCAAGATGGCATCGAGCAAATTAGTCAAGTGCTGGAGTCTCATCAGGGAGTCAATAGTCTGCACATTGTTTCCCACGGGGCACCTGGGTGCATCTATTTGGGCAACAGTCAACTCAACAACGAAACGCTCAATCGTTACGCAACCCAACTTATGGGTTGGGCAAATGCTTTGGCTGAAGATGCACAACTACTGCTGTATGGTTGCAAAGTCGCTCAAACCGAGCCAGGTGTATTGTTTATACGCTGTCTGAGCGAATTGACAGGTGCAGTAGTAGCGGCCTCTAATGATTTGACAGGGAGTGCTGCATTAGGTGGTGATTGGGAACTGGAGGTTTCTACAGCGCCTATTGTTCCTCGTTTAGCGTTTGGGCAAGAAGTAATAACAACCTACGCTTCAATTCTACCTGTAGTTCTTGATGCCAGCTTTGATAGTGATGGCAAAGTCACTACTGATATTGGTACTAATACCACCGACACTGCTAGAAGCATTGTCATACAAGACGATGGCAAGATTCTGGTAGCGGGAGTGAGTAATAATAACTTTGCTGTAGTACGTTACAACAGCAATGGTAGTCTCGACAGCACCTTTGGTACTGCTGGCAAGGTCGCTACTAACTTGGGCAGTACTGACATAGCCTACAGCATTGCCCTGCAAGACGATGGCAAGATTCTGTTAGCGGGAGTGAGTAGTAGTAACTTTGCTGTAGTACGTTACAACAACAATGGTAGTCTCGACACCAGCTTTGGTACTGCTGGCAAGGTTATTACTAACTTGGGCAGTAGTGACATAGCCTACAGCATGGCTCTGCAAGACGATGGCAAGATTCTGTTAGCGGGAGTGAGTAATAGTAACTTTGCTGTTTTACGTTACAACAGCAATGGTAGTCTCGACACCAGCTTTGGTACTGCTGGCAAGGTCATTACTAACTTGGGCAGTACTGACATAGCCTACAGCGTTAGTGTGCAAGACGATGGCAAGATTCTGTTAGTAGGAGTGAGTAATAATAATTTTGCTGTGGTACGTTACGACAGCAATGGTAGTCTCGACACCAGCTTTGGTACTGCTGGCAAGGTCATTACTAACTTGGGCAGTACTGACATAGCCTACAGCGTTAGTGTGCAAGACGATGGCAAGATTCTGTTAGTAGGAGTGAGTAATAATAATTTTGCTGTGGTACGTTACGACAGCAATGGTAGTCTCGACACCAGCTTTGGTACTGCTGGCAAGGTCATTACTAACTTGGGCGGTACTGACATAGCCTACAGCGTTAGCGTGCAAGCTAATGGCAAAATTATTGTGGCGGGTTCGAGTAAAAATAACTTTGCTTTAGTACGTTACAACAGCAATGGTAGTCTCGACACCAGCTTTGGTACTGCTGGCATTATCACTACTGATATCGGCATAAATACTACTGATAATGCTTATGCTCTTACCCAACACGATGGTACGGTAATAGTCGCGGGAGTAAGCGCCAATAACTTTGCGGTGGCACGCTACAGGGTTAACCAAAATCCAGTACTAGTGAAGGAAATCGCAGACAAAGAGACTCCAGAAGACATAAATTTCAACTTCATAATCTCAGATAGCTTCCAAGATCAAGATCCTGAAGACATTCTTACCTACACTGCCACTCTCGAAAACGGTGACTCTCTACCCAGTTGGTTAAGCTTCAATGCAGCTACTCAAACATTCAGTGGCACTCCCTTAAATGAGAATGTGGGTAGCTTGAACATTAAAGTTACTGCTACAGATACTTATCTGGCTAAAGTCAGTGATATTTTTGTACTCACCGTTAAGAACGTCAACGATCCACCAGAGGTATTTCAGGCGATCGCTCCTCAACAAGCAACAGAAGATACAGTTTTCACCTTCATTATCCCAGACAACACCTTTAAGGATGTCGATGCTGGCGACACTCTCACTTACACTGCGACTCTCGACAACGGTGACTCTCTACCTAGTTGGTTAACCTTCAATGCTGCGACCAAAACCTTCAGTGGCACTCCCTTAAATGAGAATGTGGGTAGTCTCAACATTAAAGTTACTGCCACAGATACTGCTTCTGCTCAAGTCAGCGATATTTTTGTACTCACCGTTAAGAACGTCAACGATCCGCCAGAGGTATTTCAGGCGATCGCAGACAAAGAAGCAACAGAAGACACAGGTTTCACCTTCACTATCCCAGACAACACCTTTAAGGATGTCGATGCTAGCGACATTCTCACCTACACTGCGACTCTCGACAACGGTGACTCTTTACCTAGTTGGTTGAGTTTTAATGCAACTACTCAAACATTCAGTGGCACTCCCTTAAATGAGAATGTGGGTAGCCTGAACATTAAAGTTACTGCTACGGATACTGCTTTTGCTAAAGTCAGTGATATTTTTGTACTAACCGTTCAGAACGTCAACGATCCGCCAGAGGTGGTGAATGAAATCGCTAACCAGCAAGCAATAGAAGACACGGTTTTCAATTTCACTATCCCAGACAACACCTTTAAGGATGTCGATGCTAGCGACATTCTCACTTACACTGCGACTCTCGACAACGGTGACTCTTTACCTAGTTGGTTGAGTTTTAATGCAACTACTCAAACATTCAGTGGCACTCCCTTAAATGAGAATGTGGGTAGCCTGAACATTAAAGTTACTGCTACGGATACTGCTTTTGCTAAAGTCAGTGATATTTTTGTACTCACCGTTCAGAACGTCAACGATCCGCCAGAGGTATTTCAGGCGATCGCAGATAAACAAGCAACAGAAGACACACTTTTCAACTTCATTATCCCAGACAACACCTTTAAGGATGTCGATGCTGGCGATACTCTCACGTACACTGCCACTCTCGAAAATGGTGACTCTCTACCGAGTTGGTTAAGCTTCAATGCTGCTACCAAAACATTCAGTGGCACTCCCTTAAATGAGAATGTGGGTAGCCTCAACATTAAAGTTACTGCTACAGATACTTATCTGGCTAAAATCAGTGATATTTTTGTACTCACTGTTAATAACACCAACGATCCGCCAGAGGTATTTCAGGCGATCGCAGACAAAGAAGCAACAGAAGACACAGGTTTCACCTTCACTATCCCAGACAACACCTTTAAGGATGTCGATGCTGGCGACATTCTCACTTACACTGCGACTCTCGACAACGGTGACTCTCTACCTAGTTGGTTAATCTTCAATGCTGCGACCAAAACATTCAGTGGCACTCCCTTAAATGAGAATGTGGGTAGTCTCAACATTAAAGTTACTGCCACAGATACTGCTTCTGCTCAAGTCAGCGATATTTTTGTACTCACCGTTAAGAACGTCAACGATCCGCCAGAGGTGAGGAATGAAATTGCAGATCCAGAAACAACAGAAGACACGCTTTTCAATTTTACTTTCTCAGAAGACACCTTCATTGATATCGATACTGGCGATAGTCTCACCTACACTGCAACCTTGGAAAACGGCAACACTCTGCCGACTTGGTTAAGCTTCAATGCTAATACTAAAACCTTCAGTGGTACTCCTTTAAATGCAGACGTTAGTATTCTGAATATTAAAGTTACTGCCACAGATACGGCTCTTGCTCAAGTCAGTGATGTGTTTGTACTCACTGTTAAAAACGCCAATGATGCGCCAGAGGTGATGAACGAAATTGCAAACCAAGAAGCAATAGAAGACACGGTTTTCAATTTCACTTTCTCAGAAGACACCTTCATTGATGTTGATGCTGGTGATAGCCTAACTTACACTGCCACTCTCGAAAACGGCGATCTTCTACCTAGTTGGTTAAGCTTCAATGCTGCTACCAAAACCTTTAATGGCACTCCCTTAAATGCGGATGTGAGTAACCTCAACATTAAAGTTACTGCTAGAGATATTTTTGGCGTTGAAGTCAGTGATGATTTTGCACTCACTGTTAAGAACGTTAACGATGCACCAGAGTTAGTTGAGGCGATCGCTAATCGAAAGGTAGTCATAAATACGCAGTTTAATTTCACTATCCCAGAAAATACTTTCATTGATATCGATGCTGGCGATAGCCTCACCTACACTGCAACTCTCGAAAACGGCGATCCACTGCCCAGTTGGCTAACTTTTAATTCTGCTACCCAGAATTTTAGTGGTACTCCAACGATGGAGGATTTGGGTAATCAGAATATCAAAGTCACTGTCAAGGATCTTTCTGGGGATGAAGTCAGTGATGTGTTTGTATTAACAGTTGCTAAGTTCAATAGCACACCAATTGTAGATCGGGCGATCGCTGACCAAAAAGCCACAGCAAAAACTACCTTCAACTTCACCATTCCTGAAAACACTTTTAGTGATGTGGATCTGGAAGATACCCTGACCTATACTGCTACCTTAGACAATGGTGAGCCATTACCTAGTTGGTTAACCTTCAATGCTAACGAGCTTACCTTCAGCGGCACACCTACGAATGATCATGTGGGTAGCTTAAACATTAAAGTCACCGCCACAGATCCGGCTCTTGCTGAAATTAGCGATGTATTTGCACTTACAATTGCTAAAGCTAATAATCCACCAATTGTAGATCGGGTGATCGCTGACCAAAAAGTTACGGCAGAAACTACCTTTAACTTCACTATCCCTGAAAACACCTTTAGCGATGTAGATATTGAAGATACCCTAACCTACACTGCTACCTTAGACAATGGCGATCCACTACCCAGTTGGTTAAGCTTCAATCCTAATAAGCGTACTTTCAGCGGGGTTCCTACGAATAATAACTTGGGTAGCTTGAACATCAAAGTTACCGCCAAGGATTCGGTTGGGGCTGAAGTAAGTGATGTATTTGCACTCACCGTTGCTCAAGGCATTACTGCTGAGACTGAATCAATTAGCCTACTTACAAGAATTACAGGTGATATCTTTACGATCAAAAATCAAGTTAACGGTGAAAAAGCCAAACTCTCAGTCAAGATTAAAAGCAACACCTCTGAAGAAGTCAATGAACTGGGTGTATTTGTCGTTGACGATGCAGAAGGTAGGATTAATGGCGTAGCCCCTGATGCTGCAAATTACACCGAACTAGCTCTCCAACGGGCAACGGTGCTTCTTTCATCTCTTGCCAAACTACCGAATGGTTTTAATCCCACTGACCTAAGCAGGTTACTGGAGTTTAACTCTGAAACCAACCTAAGATTTTATTTAATCCGTAGCAGCACTACTCAGGCGCTGCTATCTGGACAAACCCCTTTTTCTCAGGTGCTTTTTTCCTCAGATACAAGTGTGGACGATACAGGGTTCTCTCTCAACTTCCAGAATTTGGTTGTCAAGATTGCAGCAACAGAGCAAGATCCACCTCTAGGTACTGGTCTTCAAGGAAAATATGAACCCGAACTAATTGATTTACGGGATGTGAAACAATTGGTGCAAGCCGAATTTGTGGTTCATAGAGAAGCAGCTTTTAACAACTTTGTCGGCTTTTATCAGATAACTGATGAGAATGGTGGCATCGATACCAATGGCGATGGTACAGCAGATGTGCTTGTTGGACAGACGGGTTATACTCAAGCTGCTATTAGTAACCGTGTTGCTGGTATTGATTTGAGTGTGGCTAACCAAGGTACAGCAACTTTCACAGGTAATTTCCAACCTGGTACTATTTTCGTCCCATTTATCATCGTTAATGCCGGGGCTGATGCAATTCTTGATAGCAATACCAATAACGATCCGGCGGTTTACTTCTCCTTCTTGGGCGCTAACACTGACCAAGCAGATCATATTCGCCTATTGGGCAATAACGCTTTTGGCTTTGAGGATTTGGCTAATGGCGGCGATCGAGATTACAACGATTTGATTGTCCGAGTTAATTTGAGTATCGCCTAGTCTGAAGTAACTTGGTATAGGTGTAATATAGCCTGTAAGCTTTATTGAGCAATGAATACAGGCTTTTTTTTGCAAAAAGTCATATCATGTTCGCATAATTAGTTATGATTTCCACAGTCATTGCACCCCACACGCCAGTCGCTCATGGGGGAAACCCCCAAGACCGCGCTGGCTCCCCTTAATCCCCTCCCCGCTTGCGGGGAGGGGAGACGAAGCGTAGCTTTGGCGGGGTTGGGTTCTTCGGATTTAATAAGTAATCAAGCGAACATGATATCAAATATGAGTCATGAAGAGCGATCGCATTAACGATGTTTTAGTGGATCTGTCATTTGCCAAAAGATGCGATTACAGCAAAGTCTTACAGTGATTCAAACAAATGTGTGAGAGTATATTTATTCACTCACTTGGAGACATAATTATGGTTTTTGCTGGCAAACGACCAAATAATTTAGGTATTAGCAACGGTAAATTAGCATCCTGCCCTAATTCCCCTAACTGCGTTTCTAGTCAGAGTACAGATGCATCTCATCAAATTGCACCACTGACTTTTACTTCTACTCCAGAAGAAGCGATTACTAATCTTAAACAGATTATTGAGTCTTTACCAAGAACCAAAATCATTACTGAAAGTCAAGATTATTTATATGCAGAATTTAAAAGTGCTTTACTGGGATTTGTGGATGATGTAGAATTCTATCTAGACCGGGCTGCAAATCTTATCCATGTGCGTTCAGCTTCACGTCTAGGTCAAAGCGATTTGGGTGTTAATCGTAAACGAATAGAGACGATTAGAGCTAAGTTCAAATAATTTTTAATTGAACTAAAGATTGGAGATTAAAGACTGGAAAGATAAGTAAGTATTTGGGCAAAATTAATTACACAATTTCATTACAAGTGAGACATTCGCAGAGTATTGGATTGATTCACTGAGTGTGTAATGGTTGTAAATATTTTGTCCATCTACATTATGTGGATTCAGACCCCAGCCAAATCTGGAATGACAATTTTGCTATATGGTGTGGTATTTCACCGAAAATTACGTAGCTTGCTTCTCGCTTTTAGCGAGTATTACGAATTAGTTAAACTCTGCGATCGCAATATTTGTGAAACTTAATTTATTTAAAAACTTTGACTCCCGACCCCGACTAATTGTTGCTATCGGAATCGCTGTATTAGTTTCAGTAATCCTGCCGCATTCTCTGCACTTACCTAATCGCATTCTCTGCGCTTGGAACTCTGGTATTGACTTTTTCTTAGTTATAACCTGGTGGAAAATGATTAAGGCTAACCCACAAAAAATTCGCCGTTATGCTGAGAGTGAATATGAAGGACATTTGGCTATATTCATGTTGGTGATTGCTGCGGCTTGTGCCAGTGTTTTAGCCATTGGGTTTTTATTAACTGATAAAAAAGAATTGTCAACAATTCTACTGGCCCTACATGTCATACTTTCAATTATGACTATTGTTGGTTCCTGGTTACTAGTACATACGATGTTTGCAGTGCAATATGCACACAGCTATTACAAATATATTAATCGTAATCATAGTCAAGAAATCACCGGAGGTTTAGATTTTCCTCATAATGACTATCCAGACTACTGGGAGTTTTTATATTATTCATTTGTAGTCGGCATGACTAGTCAAGTTTCAGATGTGCAAACAACATCACCCGATATGAGGCGCTTGACTCTGTTACATGGCATATTATCCTTCTTTTTCAATACCACAATTTTAGCTATGAGTATTAATATTATTGCATCGCTGATTTAAAAATTGTTGACTCAGCCAAAAGTATGATTATTTAGTTCTCTACTTAGAGAAAGAGGAAATTAGATTACCAGTTCTTTAGGATGAATTTAAGTTGAGATAATTGGAGTGAGTTCATGCCTTATAACAAAATAGATGAATTATCTGAAGAAATCAAAGGACAACTGCCTGAACACGCACAACAAATTTTCCTTGCGGCATTTAATGCTGCTGAAAGTGATGCTTTGAGTCAAGAGGGTGCGCTTGAGATTGCTTGGAATAGTGTAAAAAATGAATACGAACCAGGCAGTGATGGCAAATGGCAGAGAAAGCCCGAAGATACTGCAATACATAATAAAGCTGTTGTATCTGGCGGAAACTAAGTAAATTTCACCTGTAGATAAATATCTGATTTTAAGGGTCTTATAAGGGTATAAGGGGAATTTCATTCTTAGAAAGCAGAAATGAAATTTCCCTTTTTTTCACAATTTATGTCAGAAGATAGATATTTTTCATAACTTATATTAGTTGCTATCAAAAATATTATATATAGACCAATACGGTTCAGTTAAGGCTAAATATCTATTCGGCTCATAAAATTGTCATAGTTCTGCACGTTGACAATTATCGTGCTATCCACTGCTATGAAAAATGTGATTTTGTGAAAGTAAAACTATTGCCTGCAAATGAACTGCATGAAGGAGAATACTCACATTGTTGGCTCATGGCAATAGAACCAAAGAAATCATGAGAAAATGCATTCTACCTGTTATGCCTTCTTACCTGCTACTGGTTCAGTTATATTTTCCATATCGACCAGATTCCACTTTAAACCTTTGCTCCTATATATACGCTTCTGCAAATTTGGATAATCACCGATATCATGGTCTAGCCTTTGACCAACTACTATACATTTGAATATAGAATTGCCCGTGTTTTTCAGGTTGTGCGGCTTACCACCAGCGCGATATCCAATAAAATCTCCTGCTTTAACTGGATAAACGCTTTCTCCAATTGTTGCCTCAGCTTCTCCCTCAAGAACGTATACGCACTCTTCTTCGTGATAGTGCATATGAAGCTCCGTTGATTCACGTCCAGGCTCTACTTCAATGATGTGGAAACCGATATTTTTTAAACCTGTCAAATCCCCTAAAGACTTATTTAGTCTGCGAGCATTGGAGTTGAGAAAATGTGTTTTTTTTAGTCCTTCATAAGACTCAATCTCTTCTTTGGTGACTAAATACTTTTCCATTTCTTGATACCAAGGTGCTAAGAAAATTTGATGGTGAATAAGGGAGGGGCCTAAAGATGAATTAAGACGGAAGTTAAAACAGGTTCAAGGGTTCCATCTTAGCAGGAGCGATGCCCCTCGACAGTCTCAGGGTAAGACCTACGGCGGTAAACTACGCTTCTATTTGTGGATGGGATTATATTATCATCACCTCGTTATTAAGTGTAACTTCACAGAAAATTTGTATCAGTTAAGGTCTGACTGGATACCGAGAGTAGTACATCAGCTTAGATCATATAGTACGTTACTAAGTTAACTCGCGTGTTCCCAGTCACTAAGTAACTCATGTTGTTGTACTATTTTATGGCATTTACGAAATGGTACTTTAGGAGTACCAATACTCCTACCAGGAAAAGACTGTTTTTTAGTCTTGGTAGGTCTATTTTCTAAGGTTGTTGAACTGAACTGTTGGGTTTTCATTGGTAAATAAATCTCTGGTTAAAATCTGAGCACTAATTTATAACATCAATTTGCAAACGGCAAATTTCTGAAGAAAAATAAAAAATACATATTTAATTTGTAAAAGAAAAAAGAGAAATTTAAGAGTTTATTTACTCTGAAGATGAAGTGTTGCCAATGAGACTAACGATCGCTGCGGCTAAATCTACAGGATCGACGGGTTTAGGTAGATGCTTTTGAAATCCTGCTGCCATTGCTTGGTTGTAGTTAATTTCTCCTGCATAAGCAGTCAAAGCGATCGCCGGAATTTGTCCGCCTTGCTCTGGCAGTAATTTTCTCACTTCGCCCAGCAACATATAGCCATCCATGAAGGGCATTCCAATATCGCTTAAGAGGATATCTGGCTTTAATTGCACCAATGTTTGCAGCGCTTCATCTGCTGATTCAACTGCCGTAACTGTCGCGCCATATTGTTCCAGCGCAAAGCTAAAAAATTCTCGCACATCGGCTTGATCGTCCACAAGCAGGATTTGCACTCCAGCAAGTAATGTCTCCTCAGTACTGAGTTCTGCTTGAGAAGCCTCACTACTGCTAACTCGCAACTCAGAATTTTTCAGCAAAGGTAGTTTGACTGTGAAGGTAGCTCCTTGTCCTTCTCCCAGACTCTCTGCCTGAACTGTGCCACCATGAAGTTCTACTAGATGGCGCACAATTGCCAGTCCCAATCCCAACCCACCAAAAACTCTGGTTGTCTTAGCATCTGCTTGTCGGAAGTAATCAAAGACGTAGGGCAAAAATTCTGGGTTAATTCCTTTACCTGTATCAATTACCTGGATTTGGGCATCTAAACCAACTTGTTCTAGACGCACTTCTACAAGTCCATCTGTGGGTGTGAATTTAACAGCATTGGAGAGGAGATTCCACATCACTTGTTGCAAGCGATCGCCATCGCCGAGAACTTTGCCGATATCATTACTTAAGATGATTTGAAGTTGAATCGATTTGGCTTCTGCTGCTAAACGCACCGTTTCTAGGGCAGCTGCGATCGCTATTTTCAAATCCACTGCATGGAGATTTAACCTAACCTTACCTTGCAAAATCCGCGAAACATCAAGTAAATCTCCAATCAATTGGGTTTGTAACTTGGCATTCCGCTCGATAGTTTCCAATGCTCGGATTTTAGTAGCTTCGTCGAACTTGCGAGTTCTAAGTAGCTTTGCCCACCCTAAAATCGGATTCAAGGGAGTTCGGAGTTCGTGGGAAAGCACAGCAAGAAATTCATCTTTAATCCGGTTGGCTGTCTCGGCTTGTGCCCTGGCTGTCTTTTCGGCTTCGTAAAGTTGAGCGCGGGCGATGGCTTGCGCACACTGTTGTCCCAGTGTCAACATAAATCCCCGGTCTTCTTCGTTAAATTTTTGAAGAGGAGTAAAGCTTAATCCCAAAGCCCCAATTACTTTACCTTCTACTATCAAGGGAATGGAAGCCCAGGCATTATTCGCGATAACAGTCACAACATCTGCTAATTCGGGATATCTAGCAATCATGGCTGCTAAATTTTCTAAAAAAATCGGCTGCCCAGTTCTGACTGTTTCTGCTATTTGGTTAGATGCTGTGATCGGAAAACTTGTCGAAGTATTTATGAGCGTTTGCGGATAGCCAATTGCTTGCACAACTTTTAGGGTAGTATTTCCTTCAGTAAGTAAGACAACAGAACCACCAGTAGCTTCCAAGGCGGCAATGCCTTGGTTTACCACTACATCAGCCACCTGTTGGGGAGTTAAGGCTTCCGAGAAGGCAGCAGTTATTTTTTGTAAAAGTACTGTACGATTGACAGACCGTTGAGTTTCCTGGTAGAGTCTGGCGTTGTCAATGGCTATCGCCGCCCGCCGAGCAATATCTTCTGCTAAAGCCAAGTCTGTTTGTTGATAGTACCGACCAGATTCGGCGGTAAAAAAAGAGATGGCTCCAAATAATTGCCCGCGGGAACGAACTGGAATCACCATCAGAGAACGAATACCCAGACTTTGCAGCAATTGCAGATGTTCGTTGTCTTCAGACATCTGTAGAAGATGTGAGTTAGATAATTCGGGATAAAAGACGGAGATTCCTAGCCTTAGCTGCCGTACAAGCTGTTTGGCTTTGGTTTTGGGTCGATAACGCAGCCGGATTTCGTCTAAGATATTTAGTTTTGTGGGATCGGCAATTGCGATCGCAATTTGTTTACTTGACCAATCTTCTTGGAAGACATCTACAATGCACAAATCGGCTAAAGTTGGAACTGCTAGATTTGCCACATTTTCCAAGGTGGTTTCATAATCTAATGAGGCAGCTAGTAAGGTGCTGGCTTCGACTAAAAAGTTTTGTGTGGCTTCAATTCGTCTGCGATGACTAATATCTTCAATAATCCCTAATGCATACATTGGTTGTCCCTTCGCATTCCAAACTGCTGATGAAGTTAGGTTTACCCAAACTATGGAACCATCTTTGCGGATGTAGCGCTTTTCTAGGGAATAACCACTAATTTCTTTTGCTAAAACTCGCCGAGCATTTTCCCAATCAACTTCTAAGTCGTCAGGGTGGGTAATTTCTTGAAAGTTCATTTTAATTAACTCTTCATGGCTATACCCAGTAATTTCGCATAGGGCAGGATTAATTTGCAGAAATCTTCCATCCAACCCCACTAGAGTAATACCAACAGCGGCCTGATTGAACATTGCCCGAAACCTTTCTTCGCTTTCTCGTAAAGCAACTTCTGTTTGCTTTGCTGCTGTCACATCTGCCAAAATAATGCCAATTCCTACCGTTTCACCCATTGTGTTCCGAACTGGGTAATAGTTGCCCAGCCAGTAACCGTAACGTTCGGGTTGCTCCCTTGTCTCACCCCTGATTTCCATATTCAGCAGGGGTTCTCCAGTATCTAACACGCGCTGTAACTGTGGCTCTAAGTCAGCCGCCATTGCTGGCAACACTTCTCTAAATTTGCGTCCTAGATGTTCTTCTATAGCTAAACCGTTAATGTCAGCGAAAACTTGATTAATGCGGATATATCGCAGTTCTCGATCCAAAAAGCATACAGCAACCGGAGCCGCTCCGAGCAGTGCATCTAAAAGAGATAGAGATTCGGCATAATCGACTAAAGCCTGGTGGATGTCGCGATCAAGTTGGGCATTTTCCACTGCTAAGGCCGCACGATGGGTAATATCTGTTGCTAAAGTTAGGTCAGTGCGATCGTAGCGACGGTTTGATTCTGCGGTGACAAAGCTGATAGCACCAAGTACTCGCCCTTTTGCGATTAACGGCACAATCATCACAGACTTCATCCCCAATTGCCGAACAAGTTCTAAGTGTTCCTGATTTTGAGTACTTGCCACTAATAGGGAATCAGATACCTCTGAGATTAATTCGCTTTGCCCGGTTTGCAGTACTTTTGTAATTGCACTTGCACCTTTGTAATCTGTTGCATACTCCTGAAGTTTACGCGCCAACTCCGCTTTCGATGGGTCTGTATGGACAATAGGTAGGCGGCGAATGGAACCATCTTCATTTAAGATATCGACGCTACACCAATCAGCAAGCTGGGGAACTGAGATTTTAGCGATCTCTTCTAAGATTTGTTCATAATCTAGCGAAGTAGAGAGTAAACTACTAATTTGGGCGATATAGCGGAGTCTTTCCTCAGCCTGCTTACGCTCTGTAATATCGAGAACAAAAAAAGCTCCTCGATCTACAGTCCCTTCAAAATGGCTACCACCTATCAAAATCGGGAAGCGTGAGCCGTCTTTACGGATATATTCCTTTTGATATGGCGTGCAAAAAGACCTGTCTTGAAATTGAGTTATTGCTTCCTTATCGAGTTGCACGTACTCTGTAGGAGTTAGGTCTTGCCAACGAAATCTGCCGGCAAGTAATTCTTCACGGGTATAACCCACCATATTCAGCAAGGCATCGTTAGCATCTGTAATCCCCCCGTCTTTACTCCAGAAGCCAATACCAATCATATTGGAATCAACCACACTACGAAACTTAGCTTCGCTTTCCCGTAATGCTTGTTCAGTTTGTTTCAGTTGAGTAATATCAATTGAACTAATGCCCACTCCCAACAACTGCCCATCCGGCAAACAAACCGGATAATAGCTGACAAGACTATAACGATATACCCCAGGCGGATAGGTTTCACCGCTCACTTCTTGGTTGAGTAAGGGCTGCCTAGTTTTCATAACTTGCTCAAAAATAGGCTCAATTTGCGCTGCCCATTCTGGTAATACTTCCCTAAAGGTGCGACCAATATGTTGAGTTTGCGGTACACCGTTAATAGCAGCTAGCGCTTCATTAGCATAAACGTAGCGAAGTTCAGTATCAAGAAAAGCCAGCGCCACTGGTGAACTAGTAAGCCAGGCATAGACTAACGCCAAAGATTCGTCTTTTTGCCCAATAGCTTGCTGAAGTTCCTGGTGCAACCTGGCTTTTTCTAATTCTGTCTGCTTGCAGTCAGTAATATTTACACCTGCACAGGTGATACCTGAAATGCTATTGTCTGCATCCCTTAGTGGTTCAATTAGCAAATCGTAGTAACGGTCTTCTCCACCAATTGTTAGATAAATTTCTTCACGGGTTGCAACACCAGTCTCTATTACTTTTAGCTTAATTGCCTGCAATTGCTCTGCTACTGAGGCTGGGAATAATTCATCATCAGACTTACCTAACATTTCCTCAGCAGTTTTTAGACCTTGAGGATTATGAATCCATTGATATCGCAAATCACGATCCTGCTGAAAAACCAAGATATCTGAACTACTTAACGCTAATTGAAATCTTTCTTCACTAACTCTCAGCTGTTGCAGATTTCCATCAGCTCGTATTTTCGCAGTTTTTAATGCCTCACATAAGATACTAAAAAGCAATCCTTGTAATGCAAACAACCCAATTCGCACAGAATTAGATAAGTCAAAACTCAGCTCATAAGCTGGGGGGAGAAAGAAGTAATTGCCCAGTAACGCCGACAAAAAAGTTGCTAACAATCCTGATTTCAAACCACCATACCAAGCACTCAACATTACAGCGCTAAAAAACAGCAGGAAAGGAGTTCCACTCATGTTTAACCAGGGGTCTAGCATCAACATTAGCACTAGTGCAAGTGCGACAAGTAATACAACGATGCCATAACGCAGTAACTGAGAATAATGAATATGGGGCATGAAAAGCTCTTGGAAAAACCAATACTCATTGCAGAGGCTGTATATACCCTAAGCTAGTTTGTAAATTTTAGTAACTTATCTCCAGATAGATTTTTGCTGAGTTATGAAAACCTCTTTTGCTAGAGGTTTATTTGTTAACTATCTGATATACCAAGGAAATTTTTAGCTCGCTCCATCGAGATAAATGGCACTGTTGTGCTAATCTAAAATACTAGATACAAATACACAACTAATTTATAATAAAAATTATAGAATAATATCTGGTTCAGGATAGAGATAAATAGAAAATATTGGTTGTCGGTGATTAACTGCCATACTACTATTTATTTGGTTGCCATGAAGATTTAAATTTTCATGAATAAGTAAATTATTGATATCGCTAGTATATCTACTTAATTACTAAATATAATAACGACGCGATCGCCTACTCATAGTTTGACTTTGCCAAGAGCTTTTTCTGCTTTTTTAATTAGTGCATCTGTTACCGTCCTCACCAGAAGATAAATACATAGTTTGACTTGCTATAAGTACTTCTGCTGTCTCATGTCTTAGAGGTTTAGAGAAGACATAACCTTGGCCAAATTCGCATCCAAGTTCTTGTAACCATTGAAGTTGTTGTGGTGTTTCAATACCTTCTGCAATAACGGCTAATCCGAGTTGATTGCTCAAAGCAATAATAGTACTAACAACCTGATAATTACGGTTCCCTTCCTGCATCTGACTTACAAAGGAGCGATCGATCTTCAAATTATCAGCAGGTAAACGATGGAGATAATTAAGCGATGAATAACCGCTACCAAAGTCATCAATGCTGATTTGAATTTTTCTATCTTTTAATTGGGTTAATAAATCAATTGTTTGACTGATATTGTCAATTAACATACTCTCGGTAATTTCTAAGGCTATGGAATCGCCTTCTAAACCTGTTTGAGCAAGTGTTTGATCGATGTCATCAATTAAGCTAGCTTGGCGAATATCTTGAGCAGAGAGATTAATACTCATCTTGAGCGGGAAGTGACTAGCAAACTTGGTTTTCCAGTTCGCCAGTTGTTGACAAGCTTTGTAGAACATCCAGCGATCGATTTGCACAATTAGCCCTGTTTCTTCGGCAACAGGAATAAATTCCCCCGGCAAAATCAACCCGCGAGTTGGGTGTTGCCAGCGTACTAATGCCTCAAATCCAATCAGCCGAACTCCTTGCAACTGCAATTCTCTACTAACGTGTTGGCCTAGTCCGCCGGAGGCATCGCCAAGTATGTCAACAATCGGCTGATAGTATATAACAAACTCTTCTCGTTCGAGAGCTTTACGGATATCCGTTTCTAGAGTTAGCCGATTTACGGCTTGAGTGTGCATTTCTATATCAAAAATTTTGTACGAACTTCTATCTTGGGATTTAGCTCTATACATGGCAATATCGGCATCTCGGAGTAAATCGGAGGCGTGAGAATAGTTCTTTGTTCCTAAGACAATACCGATGCTCGTACTGATAACCACTTCCGAATCATTAAGTATCAATGGTATTTGAAAATCTTTTATAATCCGCTCAGTAATTTGAATAGCTTTTTCAATACTAGAAATATCTTCCAGGAGAATTACGAATTCATCACCACCGATTCGAGCGACTAAATCAACCTCTCGTAAATGAGTTTTTAGCTTCTGAGCAATGCTTTTAAGTAGTTGATCTCCAGCTAAATGTCCTAAGCTATCATTGATCACTTTGAACCGATCTAGATCGAGAAATAAGACGGCGTAACGATAGGTTTCTATTCGTTTGGCTCGGTTAATCGATAATTCTAGCCGTTCTACTAAAAGCGTCCGATTCGGTAAATCTGTCAACGGATCGTGTAAGGCATTGTGAATAATCATTTCTTGTGCTTGTTTGCGATCGCTTACATCTAATAAAACACCATGCCAGACAATATCTTTGTTTTCTCGACACTCCGAACGCGCACTTGCTTGTACCCATTTGAGTTTCCCAGAGGGTGTAACTAATCGCCATTCATAAGAGAATGGTTTTAAAGTTTGAGCGCTTTGTTTGGCAGCCGTATAACATCCGGCACGGTCATCAATATGGATTTGTGCAAAGCACAGAGAGGCATCTGATAAAATTTGATCTGGTGTTAATTCTAGAAGATCCAGACAGCCTAAACTGATGTATTCAAAGACAATAGAACCATCAAAATGATGTACAAAGCTATAAATTATTCCCGGTATATTAGATGCTAATGTTTGTAACAGATTTTGGGCTTGTTGACGCTCTGCCCGCACCTGAGTATCCCGAAGTTCTCGACGCACCGCCACTGGCAATCGACTTAAATTGTCTTTCATCACATAATCATGAGCACCTGCTTTCATCATTTCCACAGCAGATACTTCGCCGATTGTGCCAGAAACGAGAATGAAAGGAATATCTTTTTGACTCTGCTTTGCTACTTCCAAAGCCATAGGAGCATTGAATCCAGGCAATCGGTAATCTGAAATTATCACATCCCAGGTACGGCTATTGAGGGCTATGTGTAGCTCTTCGGCTGTTTCGACACGTTGCCAGGCGGGATCGAAACCACCGCGACGCAGTTCACGGATAACTAACATGGCATCGATTTCTGAATCTTCAACCATTAGGACGTTCAAGGGTTCACTCATGCCTCATACCTCATACCTCATAATCTCCTTGGCAAAATTTGAGTTAATCCGCCACATTTTCATCCCAAACAATACCGATTAGCTGCTAAGAAATATGACTAACAGATGCACCAACGATTTGCAAGCTGGTGAATAAATCGGCGTTCAAGTGGCTGGCTAATCTCGCCCTTGTCTGCGCTCAAAAGAGAAATGAGAAATATAGCGCTTTTCGTTTGTATGCAATACACTCTTACCTCTCTCCAAACCTCTCTCCTAAGAGGAGAAAGGCTTTGAATTTTACTCCCCAACGCTAGCAGGGAAGGGGCTGGGGGTTAGGTCTGTATCGGAATCAACTAAGAAAGGCTATAGTTTCTTTCAGGATACCTGCTTAGTTAACTCGACTATGGAACCAGTGAGGACACCCATCCCACAATAAAAATTGGAATGTTTTTTTATTTGGAAGTGCCTAAAGAGGTTTTTCAGGAACTTTACCCATTGTCAGCCAATCTTTGTGCCAGTCCCCCATACTCAATATTGCGATTTAAGATGATTGGGTATTCTATAATTTGCGATCGCCACTATACGGATGATTGAAGTTGAACATCTGAGTAAAATATACGGCTCTACCCCAGCGATTACTGATGTCACCTTTAGCGTCGAGCCTGGGGAGATTTTAGGGCTGTTGGGACCCAATGGCGCTGGAAAAACTACAACCATGCGGATTCTGGCTGGTTATTTACCGGCAACCAATGGAAATGCCCGGATTGCTGGTTATGATGTCCATGAAAATTCCCTGGCTGTGCGCCAACGCATTGGTTATTTACCCGAAACACCGCCGTTATATCCAGACATGACGGTGGAAGGATTTTTGCATTTTGTCGCCCAAATTAAGGGAGTATCAGCAGGCGATCGCCCCAATAAGGTGACAGCCGCCATTGAACGCTGCAACTTAGAAGATAAGCGGCGAGTAATTATTCGCAAACTCTCCAAAGGATACCGCCAAAGGGTAGGAATTGCTCAAGCGATCGTTCACGATCCCCCAGCGATCATTTTGGATGAACCCACCGTTGGACTCGATCCACGACAAATAATTGAGGTGCGGAATTTAATTAAAAGCCTCGCTGGTACTCACACAATTATTCTTTCCACGCACATTCTGCCAGAAGTAAGCATGACTTGTAGCCGCGTCGCCATCATCAACCGCGGTAAAGTTGTGGCAACAAATACACCAGAAAACCTGATGACTCAGTTGACAGGTGGCTCAGGGTATGAATTGGAAATAGAAGGAGAAGCCGCCCTAGCGAAACAGGTATTGCAAAAAGTTGCAGGTGTGAGTTTGATAGAATCAATTCCCACAGCCGGAATGCACGGACATCAATCCCAGGAAAATCGCGCTTATCTGCGGGTGATATCGCAACCGGGAAAAGAACCAGGAAAGGATATTGCCACAACATTAGTGCGTGCAGGGTTCGGTTTACATGAACTGAAGCGAGTTAACGCTACCTTAGAAGACGTGTTCTTGCAACTGACCACAGAAGAAAAGAATTTCGATCCTGATGTAGACTTAGCAGCAGACAAAGAAGGAGCAGCGTAAATGGGTGTAGTACTGAGTAATATTATTGCCATTTATCGCCGAGAGTTACAGAGTTATTTTGTATCACCTTTGGCTTATGCGATCGCAGGTATATTTTGGTTCATGGCGGGGTTATTCTTCGTGATGATTTTGCTAGGGCCAAATGGCATTTTGGTAGGAGTCGCGGCAATAGATGCACAAGGGCAACAACTAGGAGTGCCATTACCGCCGATAGATGTCCCCTATGAATTTATCCGGGGATTTTTGGATAGTATGGGGTGGCTATTGTTGTTTACCCTGCCAATTCTCTCAATGGGACTCTATGCCGAAGAACGTAAACGGGGCACTTTAGAACTGTTAGCCACCTCACCAATCACCAATTGGGCGGTAGCTTTGGGTAAGTTATTAGGCGTGCTAACATTTTTTACCACGATGGTTTTACCCATGCTAGTGTTTGAAGCGATCGCCATTAGTGGATCAAATCCACCAATGGCGTTCTCAATTCCCTTGTTGGGTCATTTTGGATTAATCTTGCTAGCAGCGGCAATTTTATCTTTAGGAATGTTTATTTCCTCATTAACAGACAGCACAATTTTATCTGCTGTTCTTACCTTTGCAGTAATTTTATTGTTGTTATTCATTGATTTAATCGCCAAAATTATCCCTGGCCCGGTGGGCGAAGCTTTAGGTTATCTGTCGTTGCTGAAACATTACAACACTTTCATTCAAGGTATTTTTGATACCAGCGGCTTAATTTTATTCGCCAGTTACATTTTTTTGGGCATCTTTCTCACAGCTCAATCAATTGATGCACTGCGTTTTCAAAGGCAATAGTACCGCATGGCGGAAGTCAAAATTCAAAATTCAAAAGTCAAAAAGCTTATAGGGCAGAGTCTTTGACCATTTGCAATGGGTGGTTGATTTACGCTGTACTGTAGTAGTTATATAAGTTATGAGTAAAAAGCAAGGAGTAAGGAGTTCAAACTTATAACTCATAATTCCTAACTCCTAACTCCTCACTTTAGTCTAATAATATGAAAATACTTGCAAAAAAGAAACTGTGGAAATATCTGTTTTGGTTAGGCCCTTTCCTAATTGCTGTCGGCTTAACAGTTGGATTAGTCTCTGAACAGTGGGGATTAATTCCATTAGTATTTCTAACTACGGGAATTGTGATTAGTGGATTGGGGATAATATGGCAAAGCTACCAGAGTAACTGGTGGAACCGCCGTTCTACCCAAGCAGGAACTAATGCCCTTGTGGCAACTCTGGCAGTATTAGCGATTTTAGGATTGATTAACTTTTTGGGGACTCGCTACCACTTGCGGGCAGACTTAACAGAGGCTCAATTATTTACCCTTGCACCCCAGTCACGTGAATTAGTAAGGGTTTTACCACAGCCAGTTAAAGTCTGGGTGTTTGATGTTAACCAAAATCCCCAAGACCGAGAACTGCTAGAAAATTATCAGCGCCAAAGCTCAAAATTTAAATATGAGTACATCAACCCCGAAGCTAGACCAGGACTTGCACAAAAGTTTGGCGTCAAAGATTACGGGGAAGTTTACCTAGAATCTGGCGATAAACGGCAATTAGTGCAAACAGTAAATCAAAATGAGCGATTGTCAGAAATCAGATTAACTAGTCGCCTGCAACAACTAACAAATTCAACCACAGCCAAAGTTTACTTACTCCAAGGTCATGGCGAACGCCAACTTTCGCCTGGTAAAGATGCAATATCACAAGCAGTTCAGGGATTAGGCGATAAAAACTTTACAACATCACCGTTGAATTTAGGAGAAACTTCCAAAGTTCCTCAAGATGCGGCTGTAGTGATAGTGGCTGGCCCCAAGCGAGGATTGTTTGAGGGTGAAGTCAAAGCTTTGCAAGAATATCTTAATCGCGGCGGTAATTTACTGCTGATGATTGATCCGAATACCGATCCCAAACTTAACAGCTTGCTACAAGAGTGGGGTGTTCGTCTGGATAATCGTTTAGCAGTCGATGTCTCTGGCGAAAGCGTCGTGGGACTTGGCCCTGCTGCGCCTTTAGTCACAGAATATGGACAGCATCCGATTACCAAAGATTTCGATAACAGCAATTCTTTTTATCCAATTGCCCGACCACTGGAAATTACCTCTGTGCCTGGTGTTCAGGCTACTCCATTGCTACGAACCAAACCCTACCCCAGCAGTTGGGCAGAAAGCGATCTCCAAAGCGAAAAATTAGAGTTTAATGCAGATAAAGACCTGAAAGGGCCTCTAACCTTGGGCGTTGCCTTAACAAGAAAACCAACACCCAAATCTACTTCCACTCCCCAACCTGCACCCACACCTTCACCTCTACCATCACCAACCACTCAAAGCAAGACTAGCCCAACTCCTTCCCCTTCTCCCAAGACTCCGCAAGCGTTACCCCTACCATCACCAACCACTCAAAGCAAGACTTCCCCCACTCCCCCTGCCTCCCCTGCTCCCGCTCCCCCTACTCCCTCATCTCAAACAGCTGCCGAGTCACGGTTAGTAGTTTTAGGAAATTCTAATTTCGCTACTGATGGCTTGTTTCAACAGCAACTAAATGGAGATGTATTCCTCAACTCAGTTACTTGGCTGAGTCAACAGGATCAGCAACCCCTTTCTATTCGCCCCAAAGAACCGAAAAACCGTCGAATAATCCTGACTACTACCCAAAGCAATCTTTTAATATTGTTGTCTTTGTTGGTTTTACCTTTAATTGGTTTTGCGATCGCAGTTATTATTTGGTGGAAACGACGGTAAAAAGTGAGTTAGGAGTTAGGAGTTAAGAGTTTCGAGTTATAAATATTAACTCCTCACCAATGACAAATGACAAATGACAAATGACTAAAAAATGAAATTGCCGAGAACTACTTTAATTTTGATACTGCTAACGCTAGGTTTAGGCAGTTTTGTTTACTTCTATGAAATTCGGGGTGCGACTGTGCGAGAAGAAACCAAAGAGCAAAAGCAGCAAATTTTCTCTTTTGCCGAAGATGATGTGCAGTCTTTAACAGTCACGACAAAAAAACTCACCCTGAATCTGGAACGTAACCCTGAATCTTCTAGTAAACCTAAGTGGCTAATCAAATCTCCGCTATCGGGCCCAGCAAATGACGCTATTGTTTCTTATTTAACAGATTTGTTAGTCAAGGGTAATAGCGATCGCACTCTATCAACTCCCGCAAAAGAGCTTGGAGAATTTGCCTTAGATCCACCCCAAGCAACTATTAATATCACCCTAAAAAACCGACAAAGCCATCAGTTGCTTTTGGGTAAATCTAACTTTAACGGTCGTTTCTTGTATGCTCAAGCTGACCCTGCTACGAAACCTGATGGAAATATAAATGTGCTGTTAGTATCTACAGATTTTGCCAATGCCGTCAATCGGGAACTATCAGAGTGGAAACAACCTGTAGATAATAGTCAGAAGCTACCTGGACTTAGCACCCCTTTACCAACTCCGACAAATAGTAAATAAGCAATTACGGTTTCTGTGGTATGTTTCGGTAACGCACAATGGGTTAGCACATCTGTGCTACTCTACTTCAAATCTCACTAGTTTTTCTAAGTTACTATGACAAATCCGACAGCAACATTGCTGATTTCCTGCCCCGATCGAAGAGGACTGGTGGCTAAATTTGCCAATTTCATCTATTCTAACGGTGGTAATATTATTCATGCAGATCAGCATACAGATTTTGCTGCTGGGTTATTCCTCACACGCATTGAATGGCAGCTAGATGGGTTCAATTTACCGCGAGAATTTATTGCCCCTGCATTTAATGCGATCGCACAACCTTTAGGCGCTAAGTGGGAATTACGTTTTTCTGATACAGTCCCACGCATTGCTATTTGGGTTAGTCGGCAAGACCATTGTCTATTTGATTTAATTTGGCGACAACGCGCCAAAGAATTTATTGCTGAAATTCCTTTAATTATTAGTAATCATTCTAATTTAAAACTAGTAGCAGAACAATTTAATATTGACTTTCAGCATATTCCCATAAATAAAGATAATAAGTCAGAACCAGAAGCCCAACAACTAGAATTACTCCGCCAATACAAAATAGATTTAGTTGTATTGGCGAAATATATGCAAATTGTTAGCGCAGATTTTATTAGTCAATTTCCACAAATTATTAATATACATCATTCCTTTTTACCAGCTTTTATCGGAGCAAACCCTTATCACCGAGCTTTTGAACGTGGGGTCAAAATTATTGGTGCAACTGCTCATTATGCCACTGCTGATTTAGATGCAGGCCCAATTATTGAACAAGATGTAGTGCGAGTTAGTCACCGTGATGAAGTTGATGATTTGGTGAGAAAAGGCAAAGATTTAGAGAGAGTTGTATTAGCAAGAGCGGTGCGATCGCACTTACAAAATCGTGTCTTAGTATATGGAAATAGAACAGTAGTCTTTGAATGATTTTGTATCCAAACGAATGTAATTCGTAGCTATACAAACAAAGTTCGCGTAGGCGCAATAGGTTCGGATTAAGCTCCCCCTGCCTGGGGCGACCCCCTTTTTAAGCAGAGCCAGCGCGGTAACAAGGGGAAGAATCTGATTTTCGTATTCGCTCTAAAAATTGGATAGTGTTATACCAATTCACGAAAATCCTGATACAGATTTCTTGTAGGGGCATGGCATTGCCCACCTGTGTCAACTTAAGCGAAAAGCTGACGGGAGCAATCGCCCTCATCCCCTAACCCCTTCTCCCCAAAATGGGAGAAGGGGAATTTAATCCTTTACCTCCCCTCTCCCAACCTCTACGGTGTACACACAAGTCTGAAGTTGTTCAAGAATCTGGGTTTTACTCCACC